>JBEAOQ010000357.1:0-9437 GCA_041164845.1 Pseudomonadota bacterium
GCCGTTGATCTGCCAGCCATCGGCAACAGGTTCGGCGCGGGTTTCGATCAATGCGTCATTCCCACAAGCGCCAGCCTCGCGGTAAGCCAGCGCCAACCGCTTCTGTCCATTCATCAGCCCATCAATCCACGCCGACAACACAGCTGGGGTTGCCGACTCGGCAAGTAATTGCCCCGCCACCAATACCGAATCGATCCATGGCTCAACCGCCAATCCGGTGCCAAGAGCTTCGGCGATGAGGGCAATGTCAGTCTGGCTCGCGCCAAGCCCACCATGTTCGAGCGCGAAAGGCGCGGCGAGTATGCCAATTTCCGCCAGTAACACCCAATTTTCTGCGCTAAACCCTTGGCGCGCGGCTTGGTATACCCGCTGTCGTATTATATCATAGCGGTCGGTCACAAAGCGCTCGGCGACCGCTTGCAGCATCAGCTCGTCTTCGGTCAGGTCAAAATTCACGCTGATGTTGACTCCTTCAGGATAAGTGCAGATTATCTGCACATAGACTGCGCGGAAGACTGCTCTCCAAATGACTAGGATATGTTTTGGTCAAAATCTGAGCAGGTTCATTGGTGGCAAACGGGTGACAATCCGAAAGGGGGAAGTGCTAGGGTGACAGCGTGGCGCGAAGATATTGAAGCGGTGCGGATAAGCGGGCCGGAGGACATCCGCCGTGCGGCAGAAGCATTCCATCGGATTGTGATAGATTCGACGCAGATGCGCGCTGCGCCCTCACACAATATTGCCGACAAACGCACCCCAGTGGACATGGAGGGTGCGATTCTCGCGCGCGATGTTTTTGGTTGGGAAGATCAAGGACAAGTGTGGTGGAAAAACACGCGGATCGCGCTTGAATCGCCGATTACCGCCGCTTGCCGTTATGAAAGTGAGCCATTTTGGGTGAATGCGGAGGGTTTTCGCACCCGCCAGCCGAACGGCTATCTCACGGCCATAGACCTCACCAATTTTGATAATCGTGCCATGACACGCTCGGCGATTGTGGTGCCTATCCATCTGCCGTTCGGGCAGATTGGCGCGGTCAGTTTCAATCCGCTTGATCGTGGCATGACAGATTTGAGCGCGGAATTTGAAGCGCACAGCGATTATTTTGGCGTGCTGGCGCGCACTTTCATCGGCAGTTATGTGCATACAATGGGGCGCGTGCACCAAATTCCGTCCAAATCTCGATTATCCAAACGCGAGGTCGAATGTCTGAGCTGGGCGGCAATCGGGAAAACAGATCTCGAAATCAGTATGATTATGTCGCGCAGCCGCGCCACGGTGCGGTTCCATATCCACAATGCTTCGGTGAAACTTGATGCCGTTAACCGCAGTCAGACGGTGTATAAGGCGGCGCAGCTCGGATATATTACGCTGCCATCCTAGTTTTTCCCGTGTTTTCCGAGTCGTTCGGTGAATCCACCTGACCTGAAATCACGCGAACCTAGCGTTTTGACGAGTCACGCTCGCGCTCGATTTGCGTCTTTATGGGGCGGAAGAATCGAGGATGACATGCGGCCGATCGCCGAGGGCTTATTCACCAATGAACCACTGCCGCGTCTAATTGGCGGCAAAGACCGTGAGAGCGGGCGGATTGTATTTCCTTGCCCGCCGGGGGAGCGGTATGCGCCGCATCCGCTGGGGCGCACCGGCACCATCTGGTCGTTCACGATCCAGCGCTTCCGGCCAAAATCGCCGCCCTATGCGGGGCCGGTAACATTCGCGCCTTTCCCAATCGCCTATGTTGAATTGCCGGGAGAAGTGATTGTCGAGGCGCGACTGACCGGCGTGGCGAATGAAGATGTGCAAGTTGGGATGGCGGTCGAACTGACTCAGATTGTGCTCGATCCGGATGCGGCTGACCCGGTGCTGATCCCTGCGTTCAAACCTGTGGGAGCGGCAGCATGAGCGATGTATGTGTCGTCGGTATCGGTATTCACAAGTTTGGCCGCACCGATAATGTCTCGGGGCTTGACCAAGGCGTGTTCGCCTTGCGTGAGGCGCTTAAGGATGCGGGGCTGGAATGGCCCGATGTGCAATTCGCTTATGGTGGATCAGATGCGGCGGGCAATCCCGATACCATGGTCGAACAGATCGGGCTGACTGGTGTGCAGTTCATCAACGTGCGCAATGGCTGCGCGGCGGGCGGATCGGCGCTGGCTTCAGCGCAAATGGCGATCAAGTCGGGTGAATATGACATCGGTCTCGCTGTCGGCTTTGACAAGCATCCGCGTGGTGCGTTCAACGCGCTGCCTGCTGAATACAACCTGCCCGATTGGTATGGCGAGGCGGGCTATATGGTAACGACGCAGTTCTTCGCTGCAAAAATCACGCGTTATATGCATGAATATGGCATCACCCCGACGGCGCTTGGGCGGGTGGCGGAAAAGGCATTCATCAACGGTGCCAAGGCTGACCATGCGTGGCGGCGCGAGCCTGTTGCGCTTGAGGACATCCTCAACGCGCCGCTGGTGAGCGATCCCTATACCAAATTCATGTTCTGCTCGCCTGCCGAGGGCGGTGTGGCGCTGATCCTGGCTAGCGAAAAAAAGGCACGCGAACTTGGCAAGCCGTTGATCCGGTTGAAGGCGGCGGCGATGCGCACCCGCCCGCCCGGCTCGTTTGAAGTGTTTGCCCCCAGCATTGATATTAGACGCGGCGGATCGGCAACGCGCCTCGCGTCCGCTGCTGCCTTCGCCCAAGCGGGTATCGGGCCGGAAGATATTGATGTTGCCCAATTACAGGACACCGAAGCGGGGGCCGAAATCATGCATATGGCCGAGAATGGCTTTTGCCAAGACGGCGAGCAGGAGCAATGGCTCGCCGAGCGCCGCACGCATCTGGATGGCAAACTTCCGATCAATACCGATGGCGGCTGCCTTGCCTGTGGTGAACCGATTGGCGCTTCTGGCTTGCGGCAGGTGTATGAAAATGTAGTGCAATTGCGCGGCGATGGCGGTGCGCGACAGGTCGCGGGCAGTCCCAAAACGGCCTATACCCATGTTTACGGCGCACCCGGCGTTTCTGCCGTTACCATATTGGAACGCTGATGGATTTGCGCTTTTCCCCACAAGAATTGGCCTTTCGTGATGAGGTGCGTGCGTTTCTGGCGGCGCAGCTGCCCGAATATCTTAGATCGGGCATGGCGGCCAGTCCCTCGGTGTTTGTGGAACCCGACATTGGTCAAGAATGGCAGGGCATCCTCAACCGCAAGGGCTGGCTTGGCTATCAATGGCCGGTGGAGCATGGTGGAACTGGTTGGACTCCCGTGCAGCGTTACATCTTTGAGAAGGAATGTGCGGTGGCGGGTGCGCCCGCGCTGACAGTGCTCAGCCTGAAACTGCTCGCGCCGGTGGTCTATAGATTCGGCACGGCGGAGCAAAAGGCGCGGCTACTGCCGCGTGTGTTGTCGGGTGAGGACTATTATTGTCAGGGCTTCTCTGAACCCGGTTCGGGTTCGGATCTTGCCAGTCTGCAAACACGCGGCGAACGGAAGGGCGATCATTATCTTGTTAATGGCAGCAAAATCTGGACGACGCACGCCCACCACGCCAATAAGATCTTCGCGCTGGTGCGCACCGAGGAGGCCGCGCGCAAACAGGGCGGGATCAGCTTCCTGCTGATGGATATGGATCAACCGGGGATTGTGGTGCGGCCGATCATTACCCTTGGCGGCGACCATGAGGTCAATCAGCTGTTCTTCGACAATGCTGTGGCGCGGGTGGAAGACCGGATCGGCGAAGAGGGTGAGGGCTGGAAAATTGCTAAATTCCTGCTGGAAAATGAGCGCGGCGGCTCTTGCCACGCACCCAAGTTGCTCGCGGATTTGGATGCCATTGACGCCGCCGTCGCGCATGAACCCCATGGCAAAGGCACCGTCCTTGGCCAAGACCGTGACTGGCGACGCCGGATTGCAAAAATTCGCATCGAAGCGCAGGCGCTGGAGATGATCGAGTTGCGGATATTGGCAGATATTGCCAAGGGGCGTCCGGCAGGGCCACAAACATCGCTGGTCAAATTGCTGTCGTCCAATCTCCGCCAAGCGATTGATTTGGCATGGATGGATGCCTATGGCGATGCGGGTTTGCAGCTTGAAACGCGCCGCCCACTATACGGTGATACCGCCAGCAAACCCATCGGTTCACGCGCCGCCCAAACCGCTGCGCCTCGCTATTTAAACAGTCGCGCTTGGACGATTTTTGGCGGAACCAACGAAGTGCAAGCCGAGATTATCGCAAAGACAGTGCTGGGCCTGTGAGAGACAGCGTGAGAGACAGCGTGAGAGGATCAAACTGATGCAATTAAGTCGCGAGGCGCTGCTGCGCGCTTACCGCCAGATGAAGGTGATTCGCGAATTTGAAGAGCGATTGCATGTCGAGATCATGACCGGAGAAATCGCGGGCTTCACCCATTTGTACTGCGGCCAAGAAGCGGTTGCCGTTGGCGTATGCGAACATCTCGATTATGACGATAAAATCGTCTCCACCCATCGCGGCCACGGCCATTGCATCGCCAAAGGCGTGGATGTGAAGGGCATGATGGCAGAAATCTGGGGCAGCCGAGATGGCACCTGCAAGGGCAAGGGCGGTTCGATGCACATCGCCGATGTCGATGTCGGGATGCTCGGCGCGAATGGGATTGTCGGCGCAGGTTCACCGATTGGCGTGGGCGCAGCCTTGGCCGCCAAGCTCGATGGGAAAGGCAAAGTCGCGATCACCTTCTCGGGCGATGGTGCCTGCAACCAGGGCACCACTTTTGAGGCGATGAATATGGCGGTGGTTACCAAAGCGCCATGCATCTTCTTGTATGAGAACAACAAATATTCCGAACACACCGGTTTTGAATATGCCGTCGGCACCCAAAAAGACATCGCCAGCCGCGCCGAAGCCTTCGGCATGAAAGTGTGGCGCGGCGATGGCACCGATTTTTTCTCGGTGCATGACACGATGCGCGAGGTGCTGGAGTATGTCCGCGCTGGCAACGGCCCCGCCGCTGTCGAGTTTGATACCGAACGCTTCTTCGGCCATTTCGAGGGCGATCCGCAACGCTATCGGGGCGAAGGCGAGCTGGATCGAATCCGAGAGCATAGCGATTGCTTAAAGCGGTTCCGTACTGCGGTGACCGATGCGCAGCTGTTGAACGGTGCTGATCTTGATGCGGTGGATGCGGATGTGGCCACGCTCATCAACGACTCCGTCACTGCCGCCCGCGCCGCTGCCCGCCCTACCGCAGAAGACGTCCTTGCCGACGTTTATATCTCTTATTGATCCGGAGCCGAACAATGGCTGAAATGATGTATCGTGACGCTGTTCTCTCGACGATTTTCGCCGAAATGGAGCGTGATCCCAATGTCGTTGTGCTTGGCGAGGATGTCGTCGGCGGCATGGGCACCGCAGGCGGGCCCGAGGCGATTGGTGGTATTTGGAGCACGTCGGTTGGGCTGTTCGACAAATTTGGCAAAGACCGTGTGATCGACACACCCATTTCGGAAAGCGCAATTATCGGCGCGGCGGCGGGCCTCGCCCTGTCCGGCAAGCGCCCCATCGCCGAGCTGATGTTCGCGGATTTCATCGGCGTTTCGCTCGATCAAATCTGGAATCAAATTGGCAAGTTCCGTTATATGTTCGGCGGCAAGACCAAATGCCCCGCCGTCATCCGCATGGCCTATGGCGCGGGCTACAATGCCGCCGCGCAGCACAGCCAATCGGTGCATCAAATGCTTACCGGTATGCCGGGGCTGAAGGTGGTAATGCCGTCCACACCGGCTGACGTGAAGGGTTTGCTCACCCAGGCGATCCGCGATGACGACCCCGTAATCTTCCTTGAGCACAAGGCGCTTTATGGCAGTGTCGGCGAAGTGCCCGATGGCGAATATCTCATCCCCTTCGGCCATGCCCGCCTGTCGCGTGCGGGGCAGGATGTGACGATTGTGTCGTCGGGGCTGTTGCTCGGTTTCTGTGAGGCAGCGGCGGACAAATTGGCGGCGGAAGGTATTGGGTGTGACGTCATCGACCTGCGCACCACCAGCCCGCTCGATGAGGAAGCAATTATCGATTCGGTCGAAGTCACCGGGCGGTTGGTGATCGTCGATGAAGCGCCACCGCGTTGCTCGCTGGCCACGGATATTGCCGCGCTGGTGGCGGAGAAAGCCTTTGCCAGCCTCAAAGCGCCGCCGCAAATGGTGACGCCGCCGCATACGCCGATCCCGTTTGCCCGCGAGTTGGAGAGCGCCTATCTGCCCTCACCAGACAAGATCGAGGCCGCAGTGCGCAAAACTCTGGCGTGGAAGTGAGGCGCGCATATGGCTAATTTACGCGCTTTCACCATGCCGAAATGGGGCATCGAAATGACCCAAGGCACCATCGCCGAATGGATGGTGGCCGAGGGCGACGCATTCAAACGCGGGCAAACCCTGTGTCTGATCGAGACCGACAAGATCACCAATGAGGTGGACGCCGAATTTGCTGCGGTGGTGCATCGGGTAATCATTGCGGCGGGCGGCGGCGCGGAAGCCGTGGGCACGCTGCTTGCAGTGTTTGGTGATGCGGATGCCAGCGCAGCGGAGGTAGATGCCTTTGTCGGCAATTTCAAAGCGGCGAATGTGAGCGTGGCGGCGAAAAAGGCTGAACCCGCACCCGTTGCGGCGCCCTCGGTTCCCGCACCAACCCCGGTTGTCACCGCCAAGAAGATTGAAACCAATCGCCCGATCAGCCCCGAAGCGCTCAAATTGGCCGAAGAACTGGCGCTTGACCTAGCCGATGTTACCGGCACAGGCCGCAATGGCCGGATCAGCTATCAGGATGTGCAGCAAGCAAGCCTTCCCGCTGCCAGTCCGGTGCTACAGGGCGTGGCCGCGTTACCCGCCAACACGCATTACGCCTCTCCGCTCGCGCACCGGCTTGCCACGCTGCATGGTGTTGACCTTGGTCGCGTGAAGGGCACTGGCCCGCGTGGGCGGATTTCAAAGGCAGATGTGCTGGGAGCAGTGACAAAGTCCACGGCTGCGCCCCCTGTCTTGGCCGACAACACGCCGCAAATCGTGCCGATGGACAAAATCCGCAAGGTGGTAGCGCGGCGACTGACCGAAGCCAAACAGACGATCCCGCATTTCTATCTCCGCACCACGGTGGCGGTGGATGACCTGTTGGCACTGCGCAAAACGGCGAATATGGTGCTGGGCGTCAAAGCGTCGATCAACGATTATCTTATCCGCGCCGTGGCGGTGGCGCTTGCCAAGCACCGCGATGTAAACATCCAAGTGCATGGCGATGCGATCCACCATTTCCCCCACGCCGATATTTCGGTGGCCGTCGCCTCGCCCAAAGGCTTGGTCACGCCCATCGTGCGCCATGCTGACCTGCTGCGGGTTGATCAAATCGCCGCCACCACCTCCGCGCTTATCGCCAAGGCACAAGCGGGCAAGCTGAACTATGCCGATATGGACGGCGGCACGTTTAGCATCTCCAACCTCGGGATGTTAGGGATTGAGCAGTTTGATGCAATCATCAACCCGCCACAGGGCGCGATCTTGGCGGTTGGCAGCATTACCCGGGTTATGGCCGAACGCGCCAATGGTGACGTCGCATTTGCATCCCGCATGGCGCTGTCGCTTTCATGCGATCACCGTGCGATTGATGGGGCCACGGGTGCCCAATTTATGGCGACGCTGAAGGGGTTGATCGAATCGCCCGAGGGATTGTTTGGGTAGATCGCCTCCCCTAGAGCGGGCAGTGTTAAATGTGAATCAGAAGGCCCGCTCTAGTTATTTGTTATCGCATCGTTTTAAACTGAAAACCGGTTCCCACCCTTCGACAAGCTCAGGAGGAACGGACGAAAATCAAACCGTTCCTTTTGCCCTACACGCCGCAATGATGGGTGCCAGATCGAAATAATAGGGCTTGATCTCGCATACTTTGCCATCGCGAAACTTGTACATTTCAGCGAGTGGTGCGGGGGCGAGCTTGGGGTCGGTGAATGAGAATTGCAGCAGGGTGCAGGCATATTCGCCATCGGTGGTGCAATGCGCGGTGATTTCCAGCCCAGCCACGTCCATCATGCTCATCACTTTGGTATAGAGTTCGCGCAGTGCCGTCTTGCCCTTATAGACGCCCGCATAGGGCAGGCCCTCCGCCTCGGTGACGAAGAAATCATCGGTCAGCATGGTTTCGGCAGCATCGAAATCACCCACACCGGTGGCGGCGTAGAGTGCGTTGATAATGGCTTGTTTGTCGGCGTGCGATGATGACATTTTTCTCTCCTCTTGGTTGCTCACACCGTCAGGCTTTCGCCCTTTTCTCGCACCTAGCGATATGACTAGCTGCCCCTTGTGGCGGGCACCGGATAGTCTGCAAAAGAGTATATCCGAACCATGACCCGCCATATCATTCTAGCTGCGCGCCCCAATGGTGTGCCGACGCCCGACACCTTCCGGCTGGAAGAAGGCGCGACGCCCGAGATTAAAGCGGGCGAGATGCTGGTGCGCCCGTGCGTGTTTTCAATGGATCCGGCCATTCGGGGTTTTCTCGATGATCGACCCAGCTACCTGCCGCCGGTTGCTGTTGGGGCGCCGGTCAATGGCATGTCGATTGGTGAGGTGGTCGAGTCGCGGAACGCTGATTATCCGGTTGGGGCCATCGTCCGTGCGCTCGGCACCTGGTCGGAGCTATGCGTGTTTACGGCGGATGCGCTGGGGCTGGAACGGATGCACCCCAGACCGGGGGTTGATCTCGGCCATTATATGGGGGCGCTTGGCCCCGTCGGCCTCACCGCTTGGGTGGGGATGCTGCATATTGGCATGGCGAAAGCGGGCGAAACGGTGCTCATCAGCGCCGCTGCTGGGGCCACCGGCAGCGCTGCGGGGCAGATTGCCAAGCTGAAGGGCTGTCGCGTGATCGGTCTGGTCAGCTCAGAAGAAAAGGCCGCCATCATTCGCGACTTGGGCTTTGATGCAGCAATCAATTACAAAACCACGCCCGATCTTGCCGCCGCCATCCGCGCTGCTGCGCCCGAAGGCGTGAATGTGTTTTTCGACAATGTTGGTGGGGAAACGCTAGAGGCGGTTCTTCCGCTGATGGCCACACACGGCCGGGTGGCGGTGTGTGGGATGATCGGCGAATATAATGATCAGGATCATCCCTATGGTGTCAAGACGCTCTGGCAGCTCGTGGTTAACCGCGTCACGATGAAGGGCTTTCTGACCTATGATTATCCCGAAATTCTGGGGCAAGCACAGGCCGAGCTGGAGGGCTGGGTGGAAAGCGGTGCGCTCAAGCCACTCACCAACATCCGCCACGGCTTTGAAACTATACCAGAGGCATTTATCGATTTGATGTCTGGGCGCACCATTGGCAAAACACTTGTGACCACATAGGAGAGGCAGTATGATTTTTGTAGCAGGCACCATGAAAATGAACCCCGCCATCATTGAGGATTTTTCCCGC
>JBEAOQ010000358.1:0-2701 GCA_041164845.1 Pseudomonadota bacterium
TTCCCCGATCAGGCTGAATCGCTTTTTGATAAAGACTGATCGGGAAAGAATGGTCTATTCATATATTTAGACCCTTTCTAATCCGATCAGGAAAAACAAACCTGATCGGGAAAGGGTCTAGGCGGACGTCGGGCGGGTCAACTCTGATTGTGGGCCACCCCCTCCCAACCTCCCCCTCAAGGGGGGAGAGTTTAGTGTCATCAAACTCTAACGGCGCATGGGCATGAGGCGCCATTCGGTTAGCGAGCGCCAGAGCCATTCTAGCGGCCCTTGGTGAAAATGGGCCAGCCAATGTTTGCTCCAAGCCAGCATTAGCGTCCAGCCGAGCAGGGTGAACCACAGCTGTTGGTGCGGAGGGATTGTGTTGTAGAGGCCTAGGCCCCAGCCATTGAAGATGAAGGTCATTAACAGCGTGGTGCCAAGATAATTGCTGAAAGCCATGCGGCCGGCGGCGGCGAGGCGGTGTCCGATTTTGCTGGTGAGGAGTTTGGGGGCAGCCAGCATCAGGGTGGCGGCATAGCCTAGGGTCATCATTAGGCGCGGGATGCCGGAGAGATTATTCGGCAAATTGGGCGGGAAATGACGTGGCATGGCCCAGCTGACGATGGCCAGTGTGAGTGCGCCGCCGATGACAATGCCGAGGGTGGCCATGGTTTTGAGTCGCGTATTTGACCATTGACCCGCGAAAAAACCGCTGCGGAACAGGGCCATGCCGATCAGCATCAGTGGCAGGGTTTCGCCGGTGACGAATGCGACCATAAACAGCGGACGGAGCGCGGCGGTGTGGAGTTTGTTGAGCACGGCGGCGAAAAAGCCACCTTGGGCAGTGATGATTTCACGGTGCATTTCGGTCAGGGTTTCGCCAAGGTCTTTGGCGTGGAGTTTGATTTCGGCGGCGCTGGCGGTGCCCAAACGGATATGTTCGGCGGCGATGGCTGTGGGCAGGAAATGGACGATCGCCGTCGCATTCCATACGGCATAGAAGATCAGGCCGAAGATCAGCGTGCTGCGTGGGGGCAGGTGGCGCATGGGCAAAGCGATCATCCCGACGGCGGCGTAGAGAAACAGGATGTCGCCCAGCCAGAAAAACAGAAAATGCAGATAGCCGATGAGCAGCAGCCACAGCAGACGGCGCAGTTGCAATAGGCCGCCATTGTTGCCGCGTGCATCAGATTTTTCGATAAACAACAGCATGGATGCGCCGAACAGGATCGAGAATAACCCGCGCATTTTCCCTTCGAACAGGACGAACAGCGCGGCGAAGGTCCATTCATCGGCCACGCTGGCGGGGTGAGGCAGCCATGGGGTTTCGGTGGCGATGATTGGGGTGGCGAAGGCCGCCATGTTCATCGCCAAAATGCCGAGCACCGCCACGCCGCGAATGAGATCGAGCGCGGCGATGCGGGGGGTTTGGTGGGCGAGGGGTATTTCAGTCGTGGGCATTTGCGTTAGCCTATTTGGTTGGCGACCCAATCCACAGTTTGCGCTGTGCCGCTCTGGATTGCTTCGCTTCGCTCGCAATGACGGATAGGTTTTTTATTCCTTGGTGGCCAGACATGAAATACCGCTGGCGGCGAGTTTGCGGCAGGCGGATTGGGCGGCATCCATGCTGTAGCCGCCGGCAAGGAGTTTGGTTACTGCGCCCGCTTTGGCATTGATCCGGGGGTGGCCGGACACCTCGGGCAGGTTTTTCACGCGGTTCCACATGGCATCGGCATTGCTGGCGACGCCAAATGCGCCGAGTTGCACACGGTAGCTGCCGCTGGATGTTGGGGCTGGCGCTGGGGTGGTGGTTGGTATGGGGAGGGGTGGTTTGGTGATGATCGGTTTGATTGGTTTGGCTGTTACCGCTGGTATCGGGGTGCCCAATGGGCCGGATTGTGGGCGTTGCGCGCCGGTCGGTAGGGGGGTGCCCGAAGCCATGCGGTTGGGCAGAATGGTGCCGGATTGATTGGGATTAAGCGGTTTGGAGATGGTTGGAATGGGGCGGGCGATGGGAGTGGGGAGTGGGATAGGTTGGGCTGTGGCGACACGGATCGGCGGCAGGGGACGGGCGGGTTGAACCGTGGGCAAGGGTATGGGAGATGCACTGGGGGTTGAAATTGGGGTGGCGTTTGGTTTGACCCCCAAATCCATGGAAGCCAATTGGCGGGTGCGGGTGGATTCCGCAGAGGCCGCGATTTCGCTGGACAGGGCTACGGCCTGTTGTCGCTGTTCGAGCGGGATATATTGATCCATTTGCGTCAGTGCCGCTTTGGCAGGGGCCAGACCTTGTTGAGTGGCCAAGCTGACCAAAGCATAGGCGCGCACCCAATCTTTGGCGATGCTGTCGCCGTTGAAATAGGACAGGCCGAGGAAATATTGGGCGCGCGGTTCGCCATGATCGGCGGCGGCTTTGACATAGGGCATGGCCGAGGCGTGTTCGCCGCGTTGGAACAGCAATAGGCCATAGAAATCGGCAGCTTGGAGATGGCCCTGATCGGCGGCTTGTTTATAAAGCCCTTCGGCAACCGAGAGATCCTGTGGAACGCCGCGCCCCAGCTTATAGGCTTGGGCCAGATTGAACTGGGCATCGGGGTCACCTTTGGCCGCTTCGACTGACCACAGTTTGATCGCGGTGGCGGTGTCGCCGCGTGAGGCGGCCTCGACGCCCATGCGGGTGGGGTTGGCCGGGGATGAGGGGGATTTTGTCGGGGCGGCC
>JBEAOQ010000359.1:0-4162 GCA_041164845.1 Pseudomonadota bacterium
GCGATGGGCGCAGCGCGCTCGACGATGTCGGCGGCTATCCTGAAAATACCTTGGCCGAAGACCAAGACCTGACCTTCGCCATCCAGCGCAAAAAATGGAAAGTCGCCTACGACGAAGATGCGGTGGCTTGGACCGAAGCGCCGGAAAACTTCGCGGCCCTGTCCAAACAACGCTTTCGCTGGTCTTATGGCACGCTGCAATGCCTGTGGAAGCACCGCAAAATCATGCGGCGCGGCAAACCGGGCGGTCTGGCCTTTATCGGTATGCCGCAGGCGTGGCTGTTCCAAATTGTCTTTGCCATCATCTCGCCGGCGATTGATTTGGCGCTGATCGTCTCGATAATCGACACTTTGCTGCGGATTTACCAACATGGCTGGGCGCAAACTCAAAGCGATGTGTTGCGCATGGCGCTGTATTGGAGCGCATTCTCGTCAATTGATGCGATCTGCGCCTATATCGCCTATCACAGCGATCCACGCGAAAAACACTTTCCGCTGTTTCTGCTGTTGGCCCAAAGGTTTGTCTATCGGCAAGTAATGTATAGCGTGGTCATCCGCGCCGTCAGCGCCGCGTTGCACGGTGTCGGCACCAGCTGGGGCAAGATGGAACGCAGCGGGCGGGTCAATGCTTTGGAGGTAAAATAGCCCCTCCCCTTCAGGGGAGGGGTTGGGGTGGGGTCTGTCAAACAGGCGCTTGCTTCAATCAAACTCGGATAACGTCCAAATCCTCTAACGTCATCCCGCTGTCCCGCACTGCTTGCTGCACCTCGATCACATTTCCTTCGGGGTCATAACCATAAATCGTCTTCACATGGCCGACATCGACAAAGCCGCGCCCGCGAAAATCCATTCCCGCCGCTTGCAACGCGACAATGTCATTGTCCATATCCGTCACATCCACACAAAAATGCGTGTAACCGCGATCATGCGGGCGCAGAGGGCGGGTCGATTCCGGCGGCGGCGCGCTATATTGAAACAGTTCCAAATAGCAATTTCCCGCACGCAACATCACCCCCTTGGCCGCCGATCCCGCGACATCGACAATGTGATCCATCGTCGCATCTCCGCTCCAGCCAAAGCCATCATCCAGCGGTTCAAAACCAAAAGCCTCACGGTAAAACCGCAACATCCGCTCCATATCGCGGACATTGATTCCAGCATGATGAATGCCGCGTATCATATGCGCTCTTTCCGTTTATCGCAAAACTGTCCCCCTCCTCTTCAGAGGAGGGGAGCGAGACTTGGCGGCTCTGCCGCTTAGTCGCAGCGGGGTGGTGCTGCGGCAAACGCTCTTCTAGCTTGTAAAATCACCCATACCGCCCCGTCACATAATCGCGCATCGCCTGCGTTTCCGGCTTCACAAAAGCTTCGGATGACGGGCGAAATTCAATCAACCGCCCCATCAACATAAACCCAGTATGGTCAGAAATCCGCGCCGCCTGTTGCAAATTATGGGTCACAATCACAATCGTGAAACTATCTTTCAGCTCGACCAGAGCCGTTTCCAACTTGGCAGTCGATAAGGGATCAAGCGCCGATGCCGGCTCATCCAACAGCAAAACCTCCGGCTCCACCGCAATGCCGCGTGCCACACACAGCCTTTGTTGTTGCCCGCCAGACAGGCCCAGCCCCGATTGATGCAGCTTGTCCTTGACCTCTTCCCACAAAGCCGCACGGGTCAGCGCCCGCTCGACAATCACATCCATCTCTGGCTTGCTGATTTTGTGATACAGCCGCACACCAAAGGCAATATTGTCATAAATCGACATGGGAAATGGTGTAGGCCGCTGAAAAACCATGCCAATCCGCGCCCGCAACCGCGCCAAATCCTTCAGCTCCAGAACATTTTCACCCTCAAATAGTATTTCCCCCTCGGCCCGCTGGCCCGGATAGAGTTCATAGACGCGGTTTAACGAGCGCAGCAGCGTGGATTTGCCACAACCCGATGGCCCGATCAGCGCGGTGATTTTATGCCGCGCCACCGGCAAATCCACCGATTTCAGCGCCTGATTCTTGCCATAAAAAAAGTTCAAGCCGCGCACATCAATCACCCGCTGATCCACGCTTGGGGCCACCATCACGGTCGGCTGTTCGTCTTGGGAAATGTCAAAATTCACTTTTTACCCCCACGCGCCAATGCGCGCCCAATGATATTGGCCGAAAGCACGGTCAGCGCGATAATCATCGCCCCCACCCATGCCAAACTGCGCCAATCATCATAAGCACTTAGCGCAAATTGAAAAATCGTCGTCGGCAAAGCCGCCATCGGCTGTGTCAGTTGCAAATTCAGAAATGGATTGCCCAGCGACGTAAACAACAAAGGCGCGGTTTCACCGCTGATCCGGGCAAATCCCAACAAAGCCCCTGTCACCAATCCCGAACGCGATGCCCGCCAGACAATCGCCCGAATAACATAACCCTTGCCCGCGCCCAGCGCCATGCCAGCTTCGCGTAGAGCATTGCTTTGCAGCCGCAAAATATCCTCGGTTGTCCGTGTCACCACCGGCGTCGCCAAAAAGGCCAAAGCCACCGCCCCCGCTATCGCCGAAAACCCATGAAATGGCCGCACCAATAACTCATAGACAAACAGCCCGATCAATATCGACGGAGCCGACAGCAAAACATCGTTCAAAAACCGCACCACAGACGCCAATCGGTTATTATCGCCATATTCGGCCAGCCAAGTGCCCGCCAAAATCCCGATAATTACCGACAATAGCATCGCCGCACCGCACAGCATCAGCGAACCAACCAAGGCATTGCGCAAGCCACCGACTTCGCCCGGCGGGGGTTGGTCCATGGTGAATATATGCATGTTCAGCCCGCCAATGCCATTCATCACCAAGGATGTCAGGATCATCACCAAAGCCGTAACCGCGATCAATGTCGCCAGACTGGTCAGCCCGACAAAAATATAATTCACCAGCTTGCGCCGCCGATGCCGCGCCTGATTGACAGGTTTTACAAAGGAAGCGTGGCCCATTACGCTTTCTCCCCGCCCAGCAACAGCCGCGCCCCAGCCAAAGCGGCAAAGGTAATGATAAACAACACAAATCCCAGCGCAATCAGCGCCGAAATATGCATATCGCCGGTGGCTTCGGTAAATTCATTGGCGATGGTGCTGGCGATGGTAGACCCTGAATCAAACAGGCTTTTGGGAAAGGCGTGGCTATTGCCGATGATAAATGTCACCGCCATCGTCTCACCCAAGGCCCGCCCCAGCCCTAACATCACCGCGCCAATCGCGCTGCGGCGGATATAGGGCAACATAATCGACCCCACCACTTCAAACGGGGTGCAGCCAATACCATAGGCCGCCTCGCGGACATGTGGCGGCACCGACAGCAATAATTCTCGGAAAACCGTGGCGATATAGGGCAAAACCATGATCGCCAAAATCAGCGACGCGGTGAAAATATTGGCGCCATTGGGCACACCGGCAAAAATCCGGTCCATCAACGACCCCGGCACCACCGACATCATCAGCGGCATCTGGACATGCTCGGCAAACCACGGGGCCAGGACAAACAAACCCCACATGCCATAAACAATCGAGGGTATCCCCGCCAGCAATTCCACCGCCAGCCCCACCCAATAGCCCACCGATGATGGGCAAAATTCGACCAGAAACACCGCAATCCCGATCGCCAGCGGCAAGGCCAAAATCATCGCCATAAAGGCCGTGATTAAAGTGCCAACAATCGGCCCCGCCGCGCCATATTGATCGGCCACCGGATCCCATGTGCTGGAGGTAAAAAACGACAGGCCAAAATGCGACAAGGCCGGCCAGCCACCATAGGCCAGCGACCCAATCAACCCCAGCAATGTCGCCATCAACACCATCGCCGCCAAAAAACACAGCGCATGGAACAGCTGATCCTTGCGCGCGGCCACCGCACCTATGCGTTCAATATCAATGCCGCCCCGCACCAATTGCTTGGAAGGGGCGGCATCCGAAACATCTGCCGTCATGGCATCAGCCATCAGGATAGTCCTTATTTGCTAACATAAACCGGCTTGCCACCCGCTTGGATTTGCGACCATTGTTTGCGCATCATCGCCTTGACCGCTGGCGGCAATGGCACATAATCCAATTTCGCTGCTGTGGCATCACCGTTTTTATAGGCCCAATCAAAGAATTTCAACACGGCAGCAGCGCGGGC
>JBEAOQ010000360.1:0-8032 GCA_041164845.1 Pseudomonadota bacterium
CTCATCAATGCGGAAATACCGGCGATATGATAGGGCGGGACGCTGACCAAGGCGGCATCGGTTTCATCGGCTCCGGCAAATTCCACCGTACCCAAAATATAGGACAACAGGTTGGAATGGCGCAGGATCGCCGCCTTTGGCGCGGCGGTCGTGCCGCTGGTGAACAGCTGTACCGCGATGCCTTCGCCGTCGTTATAGTCGCGGCCATCGGCAATGGGGGCGGATTGGGCGGCGTCGGTAAATGTGGCGCGGGGATAGGTTTTATGCCCTTGGCCCGCTGCCAATTTTTCGACGCGGGCGACATCGCCGATAATCAGTGCGGGGGCAATGCGGCCCAATAAAGCCGCCAGATCGACATCAGCCAAGCGATAATTGAGCGGGCAATAGGGCACACCGGCCAAAGCCGCGCCGAACAAGGCAATCACCGAGGCTTCGCTGCTTTCATCGAGCAGGGCAACATGGCTGGCCCCGCTGGCTTCGATCAATTCGGCGGCTCCGCGCGCGGCGGCAAGCAATTGGGCATAGCTCCAGCCTTGGCCATCGCAGACCAGACCGATGCGATCCGGCGACGATTCAGCGGCCATTTCCAAAAGCAGGGCGATATTCATGAGCGGCGCAAATCCAGTTTAATCGGACGCGGGGAGCGGTTTGGCGTCTTTGGTGGTCAGCGCGGTGCCATCCACCGACAGCGAACCTTTGCCGGGTTTGACGCAGAGCAATTCGAAAGCGCCAGCGGCATCGACATAGCGTTTGCCCATCAGGGTGCCAGTGGCGAAATCGGCCGACAGAGGGGCGGCTTCGGCGGGTTTGGCTTCGGCCATGGCGGCACCGCCACAGGCGATGGTGCCGCTGCCGCAACGGATAATCATCACTTCGGTGTCGCAGGCGGCGCTTTTGAGACGGGTTCCGGGTTTCATACTTAAGTCCTTTTGCTTGGTTATACCGCTCTTAGCAAATGTTGCAGTCCTTATGCAATTGCACCCGCAGCCTTGTATTCTTCGATTTTGTCCCATTCCATACCCAGTTCCATGAGGATCAGCTCGGTATGTTCGGATGCTTGGGGGGCGCGGGTGGTTTGCAGAGGCTCGCCGTTAAACTGCACGGGGCCGCGCACCAGCCGCATAGGTTTGCCGCCGTCCGCGCCTTCAACTTCGATAATCATGTCATTATCTAGCGTGGCCTGATCGGTCAGCAAATCTTCAAAGTTTTGGATCGGTGCCCATTGGCCTTTCATGGATTTGAGATGTTCGCGCCAGTAAGCAAAAGGCTTTTGCGCGAAGGCTTTGACCAAAATATCGCTGGCCGCGCCGGCATTTTCGATCAACAGCAAGGGATCGGCAAAGCGCGGGTCTTTCGCGGCTTCGGGCGCGCCGACCATGCTAAACGTATCTTCGATCAGGCCGGTGGGGCTGACCATGCAGAAATTGATGGTGCCGCCATCAGAGGTGCGGAAATTGCCCATAAACGGATTGCGCGCCGAACCGCCGGAAATCGGCATGGCGTTGCGGGTTTGGATGCCGGTTTCCATCAATTGTGTAATGACCGCGCCTGATGCCCACCACGCCGAGCTAAGCAGGGATACATCCAGTTCGGTCGCTTCGCCGGTGCGTTCGCGATGCAGCAATGCCGCAGAGATGCCGCCGGCAATAAACATGCCGCCGATGCTGTCGCCAAAAGCGGGTATGCCTTGCGACAATGGCCCCTCCATTTCAACGGGGGTCATGGCATTGGCGATGCCGCTGCGTGACCAGAATGAGGTGCCATCAAAGCCGCCCTTGGCGCGTTCAGGCCCTTTATTGCCGAAGGCGCTGCCGCGTGCATAGATGATATTGGGGTTGACCGCACGGATATGTTCGATGTCAAATTTGTTTTTCTGGCGCACATGCGGCAGAAAATTGGTCAGGAAAACATCGGCGGTTTTTGCCAGTTCATAGAGCACCTCTTGCCCTTCGGGGGTGGAGGTATCAATACCGATGCTGCGTTTGCCGCGATTGGGGTGTTCGATCAACGTGTGGCGCAACGGATCAAGAGTAACCCCGCCCATATTGAGAAAACCGCGCTGGGTATCGCCGCGAATCGGGTGTTCGACTTTTATCACATCTGCGCCCCAATCGGCCAGAATTGCGCCCGCAGCGGGGACAAAAGTAAATTGCGCCACTTCGAGAACGCGAATCCCTTGCATTACGTTGGTCATGCTCAATCCCTATAGGTTTTGTGCGAGAATGGCGCGGAAATTGGCCTCTTGCATATTGTCTATCTGGCTGTTTCCCTGCGCGCAAATGGCACGGCGATCAACTGGGGACGGTATCGCCGCAGTGATTATGCGGATTTTTGGGTGCGTGTGCGAGGGAGGGCGCGATGCAGTTGCATAAAAACGGCATTGTGTTGCATATTTTGCAATTGACATGAGATATAAAATTACTTACATAGGTTAGTAATTGACGGGTGCGATGTGCGTAACCCTGTTTGAGAATTGGAGATAACCGTGAACAAATTTGCCCCTCTAGCCGCCTTGGCTACCCTAATCACTTTCGCCCTATTCCCAGTTTCCGTCTATGCCGCTGTGTTGGTTGGTTAATTGTTGTTTTGCCAAATTAAAAAGGGGGCGGTGCGGAGCATGGCCCCCTTTTTTGCGCTTTATGGGTTCATATTGGCGTACACAATGTCCAATAAATCGCGAAAATGGGTAAGTTGGGCCTCGTCCATCCCTTTGAACATCCGTGCTTCGCGTTTGTCGGCGTGTTTGCTCATGCGTTCCAACAACGGGGCAGCGGCGGGGGTCATATAGATCGCTTTGGCGCGCCGATCATCGCTGCGGTCGCGTCTTTCTAATACGCCATCGGCGACCAAGCGATCAACCAAACGCCCCGCTGATGCTTCGGACATTTCCAACAGATCGGCGATCGCTTTTTGGGTTGAGCCAGGGCGACGGGTGACCACCGCGATCAGCGACCATTGCGAGCGGGTGAGGCCGATGTCGCCCGCGTGACGGTCAAAATCGCTGCGCATCAGCCGCGCCATCACCGTGAGACGCAACGAGATGCTGCGCCGCGTATCGAGGGATTCGGCCATTGTGTCTGGCGCGAGGCCAGTTGGGTGATTATCCGCGATTATCCCCTCCATAGTGCGCTTTTTTCGATCTTATCAGGATGGAAAAGGATTGCACTCTATTTTCGTTTCGAGATTAAGATATTAAATTCGTTCAATAATAATTGCCGGAGCCATGCCGCCAGCGGCGCACATGGTGATGAGGCCATAGCGTCCGCCGGTGCGTTCCAATTCATCCAGCGCGGTGCCAATCAGGATTGCGCCGGTGCCCGCAATGGGGTGGCCAAGCGCGATCGAGCCGCCATTGGGATTGACTTTTGCACGGTCCAAATCGAGATCGCGGATGAATTTTTCGACGACCACCGCAAAGGCTTCGTTGACTTCCCAGACGTCGATGTCGTCTTTGGTCAGGCCGGCCTTGGCCAGTACTTTTTTCGCGGCGGGGACGGGGGCATTGAGCATCAAGGTGGGGCAATCGCCGATTTCCGACATCGCGACAATGCGGGCGCGGGGTTTGAGGCCGTGCTTTTCGGCATAATCTTTAGAGGCCAGCAAAATGGCGGCTGCACCATCGACCACGCCCGATGAAATGCCGACGTGGTGGATCGGTTGAATATCCACATCGGGGTATTTTTGGTTGATAAGCTGGCGAAAAGTCGGGCCATCTTGGGTGGAAGGCATATCCAGAAACATGGCAAAGGCGGGTTTGAGTTGGGCCAGACCTTCGGCTGTGGTGTCGGGGCGGGGATATTCTTCATGGTCGAGGATTACTTGGCCATCGTCATCTTTGACGGTGATGGTCGATTTGGCAAAGCGTCCTTCGGCCAAAGCTACGCCAGCGCGGCGCTGGCTTTCCAGTCCGAATGCTTCCAGCTCTTCGCGGCTGATCCCTTCCATCGCGGCGATGGCATCGGCGCAAACGCCTTGGTTGCTTTGCGGATGTTTGGCTTGGAGGCGCGGATTGCCGCTGCCCAAACCGCCGCCGCCAAGCCCCGCTTCGCGCATTTTATTGCCGTAATACATGACGTAAGACATCATCTCCATGCCGCCGGAAATCGCCAGATCGTGCATCCCGGCCATAATCATGCCAGCGGCGAAATTGGTGGTGGTGATGCTGGAGCCGCAGAAACGGTTCATGGTCACGCCGCCAGCTTTGACATCATAGCCCGCATCCAGCGCGGCGTTGCGGCCAATATCGCCCGCCTGCAAACCCATGCCCGCCGACACGCCCCAGATGACATCATCGACATCAGCGGTGTTGAGATTGTTGCGGGTTTTTAGCGCAGCCAGAACCGAGGCTGAGAGATGTTCGGGATGCATGATGGACAACGCGCCCTTGCCCATTTTGCCGATGCTGCGGGGGGTGCGAACGGTGTCGATAATATAGGCTTCGGCCACGGGGATGCTCCTTGATGCGGATAGATTGCCGGTTAAATGGGGCAAGACGGGTGGTTTGGCAATTTGTCCTTGGCATTTTTGCGGGCGACGTTGTCGGCTATCGCGCAAGCGATTGGCTATTTTTGGCAGTTACCCTTGACGGGAGGCGGTTTGCGGCCAACAATTAGGGATGAACGCCTCCCCAGCTAACATCCCTGCCAAGACAGATGACACCCGCATCGGCACATTTGCACCATTGAAATATATGGTTTTTCGCCGGATTTGGTCGGCAAGCCTGTTCTCCAATTTTGGCCAGTTGATTCTGGGGGTCGGCGCGGCTTGGGAGATGACGCATCTGTCGGGGTCGCCGCGCATGGTCGCGTTGGTGCAATCGGCGATGATGTTGCCGATGATGTTGGTGGCGGTGCCCGCTGGTGCGCTGGCCGATATGTTTAACCGGCGGCATATGGCGATGATCGGGTTGGGTTTTGCGATATTGTCCAGCGCGGGTTTGACGGCGATGGCCTATATGGGGCTGGTAACACCTTGGGTTTTGCTGGGATTTTGCGTGTTGATCGGCAGTGGGGTGGCGCTGTATGGCCCTTCATGGCAGGCGTCGATTAACGAACAAGTGCCCAATGACATGGTGCCAGCGGCGATTGGGCTGGGGTCGATCAGCTATAATCTGGCGCGCAGTTTTGGCCCGGCGATTGGTGGGGTGATTGTTTTGGCGGCGGGGGCCAAGGCGGCTTTTGCGATCAATGCCAGTTTTTATATTCCGCTGTGGCTGGCATTTTTCTTTTGGGCGCGGGCGCATCAGCCTTCAAGATTGCCGCCGGAACGGATTGATCGGGCGATTATTTCTGGGGCGCGTTATGCGTTGCATTCGCCGCCGATTCGCACGGTCATGTTGCGGTCGCTGTGTTTTAGCCTGACCAGTGCGACCTATGTGGCGTTGGGGCCGTTGATTGCCAAGGATTTGCTGCATGGCACGGCGGCAACTTATGGTCTGATGTTGGGGGCCACAGGGATTGGCGCGGTGGCCGGGGCCTTGGGTTTGAGCGAGATGAAACGCCGGATGTCGAGCGAGGCATTGGTGCGGATCTTTGCGATAATTACCGGATTTTCTTTGTTGATCCTGTCCTATAGCCGGTCGATTCCGCTGTCGTCATTTGCCTTTTTGTTGATCGGTTTCAGCAATATGCAAACGGCGTCTTTGTTTAATATCGGGGTGCAATTGACCGCGCCGCGCTGGGTGACGGCGCGGGCTTTGTCGCTGTATACTTCGGCGATGACCGGCGGGGTGGCTATTGGGGCGTTGTTTTGGGGGAATTTTGCCGGGCAATATGGTTTGGCTTCGGCGCTGGCTTTGTCGGGCGGAGCGGCGGCGGCTACAGCATTACTGGGGGCGTTTTTTCCCCTGCCGCGAGAGGAAGATGTCGATACCACGGCGGCGCAAATTGGCAATGAGCCAGAGGTGGCGCTGGCTTTGACCATGCGGTCGGGGCCGGTGGTGGTGGATGTGGAATATGATGTCGATCCAGACGCGGCGCGGGCCTTTTATGCAGTCGCGCAAAAATTGCAGCGGATACGGCATCGAAATGGCGGATTTAATTGGTCAATTTCGCGCGATATTGCCAATCCGGCGCTCTGGATCGAGCGCTATCATTGCCCAACTTGGGGCGATTATTTGCGGATGCGCGATCGGTATACGCTGGATGATTTGGAAATTCAGCGTGCGGCAGACGGGTTTAACCGATCGGGAGAAGGGCCAGAAAAACAGGGGCGGCGGGTGCGGCGATATTTGGAGCGGCCATTTGGATCGGTGCGTTGGCAAGCCGAAACACCCGATCCCAAGCTGGGGCCGGTGGGTTATTTGGGGCCTTAATTGGCGGCGATTTGTGCGGCTAGATCCAGCAATTGTTGCGCTTGGTCGCGGTGGAGCAATTCGGTCATTTTGCCATCGACGCGGATGACGCCTTTGCCGCTGTTTTCGGGCAGGGCGAAGGCGGCGATGATCGCTGCGGCATGGGCCAATTCTTCGGGGTTTGGGGAAAACACCGCGTTGCAGGGGGTGATTTGATCGGGATGGATCAGGCTTTTGCCATCAAAACCAAAGATTTGGCCTTGCTGACATTCTTGGGTAAATAGGCCTAAGTCACGGAATTCATTGCACACTGAATCTAGGATAGTGAGGTTGTTGGCGCGGGCGGCGCAGATGGCCAGGCTGAGGATGGATTGAAAAGCGGCGCGGTCAGGGGTGGATTTGGCGCGCATTTCTTTTGCCAGATCGTTGAGGCCCATGATCCATAGCGACAAGCGGGTGGTGGCTGACATGGCAGCGATGGCAGATAAATTATTGATAGATTGGCAAGTTTCGATCATTGCCCAGAGCTGCATCTGGGGGCGAGCATGTGCCAGCGCGGCGTTATAGATGGTGATGTCGGACGCGGTAGATACTTTTGGAACTAGCACGGCATGGGCGGGGCTGGCGGCGATAGCGGCAAGGTCATCCGCACCCCATTCTGTATCTAAGCCATTGGCACGGATAGCTATTTCTCGGTTACCAAAGCCGCCTTCGGTCACGGCGGCAATAGCGGCGGCGCGGGCCGCGTGTTTGTTTTCTGGGGCGACGGAATCTTCAAGATCAAGTATGATGATGTCAGCGGCAAGTGTTCGGGCCTTAGAAATCGCTTTGGCATTGCTGGCGGGCATGTATAGGGCGCTGCGGCGGGGGCGGTTTGTGGTAATGATTTTTGACATATGAATATCCATTTAGTATTTTAAGAGTGATTTCGTTGAAAAACACCACCCCGCTGCGACTAAGCGGCAGAAAAGCCGCTAAGTCTCGCGCCCCTCCTCTGAAGAGGAGGGGGAGTTTAGCGATTTTTTATACCATTTAGAAATAAATTGACAGAAAAGGCGATGCGGCGTTCCATTTCTTGGGAATCAAGATAATTTCCGGAAACAATTATTCTGACGGGGCCGCTGACCACCATGCTGATAAAAACATTGGCTGCTAAGGAAGGGTCGGGCAGGGCGAGGTTTTCTTTTTTTACGTTATTTTTGAGGTATTTGGATAGAAATTTTATCACCGGCAAAGCACCTAGCTGATAGCTTTGGATGAAAATATCGGGGAAGCGATAGCTTTCAGTATTGATAATTCTTTGTAATTTCAATCCCATAGGGGTCATTACCCGATCTACCCGCAAATGGGCGATTTTGACCAGCGTTTCCTGCATTGTGTCGCAAAGCGTTGATTGCATTTCCTTTTCGGTGACTGCCAAATTTTCTATCGCCCGCAAAACGGCGGCGCGGAACAGCGCCACTTTGTCATCATAGAGCGCATAGACCGTGCGTTTGGTCATGTTAACCGCATTGGCTATGGATTCTATAGTACTGTTTTCAAATCCTTTTTCAAGGAAATGATCGAGCGCCACATCCAACAATTGGGCACGGCGCAGCACCGCCTGTTCGCGGGTGGGACGGCCGGCACGGATAGGTAGGGCGGTGATGTGATCCATATGGCTTTGCATAATCCACTTGCATTGAATTGCAAAAGGGCGTTAATGAAACGCATGAGTATCCATTTATGGTGCCGTTATGG
>JBEAOQ010000361.1:0-2978 GCA_041164845.1 Pseudomonadota bacterium
GCCGGCCCAAACATGGGGGTATTGCGAGGCGTTTTCCCTCGGTAAGCATGACATGCAGGATCATTATCTTGATGGTAAGCTTCTGTTTCTGTGATAATTCCTGAAACATTTTGAAAAATAAGGCGCTTACCAAGAAGGTCTTGAGCAACTTGAACCGTTGGAGCTTGAAAAAATGAGCGTTCTAAACGACCGACCAACATTCTTGGTAACCAATTAATTTTTAGGTATTTTGGAGCGGGCGAAGGGATTCGAACCCTCGACCCCAACCTTGGCAAGGTTGTGCTCTACCCCTGAGCTACGCCCGCTCGAACGTTTGCGGCCATTTCGTGTCACCGAAAGGCCGGGGAGAGGCGCGCGGTTAGCATCGCCTCTGTCGCTTGCCAAGCGGAAAATGTGGATTTGCCACGATTATTTTCCTTTCTCCGACATGCGCGCTTTTTCCCTTCACAAATCGCATAAAATCCCCACATTAGGGTTGATACATCATATTGGAGCATTCCCCTTGGCAAGCATGAGCCTAAATATCGACGAACAAAAAGCGGTAGACCGTTTTCGTAAAGATGTCGTCGAACCGTCGATGCACAGCCTGGTTATATTGGATTTTTGGGCAGAATGGTGCGGGCCGTGCAAGGCTCTCGCGCCAATGTTGGAGAAAGTGGTCGCGGAATATGCCCCAAAAGGGGTAATTCTGGCTAAAATCAATGTCGATGAGGATAAATTCATCGCGGCGCAGTTTCAGGTGCGTTCCATTCCCACGGTCTACGCGATGTTTCAGGGCCAGCCGGTGGCTGATTTGACCCAAGCGCGCAGCGAATCGCAATTAAAAACCATGCTCGATCAATTATTGGCCAAACTGCCGGTGTCACCAGCGGGCGAGGCCGCGCCGGATTTGGCCCCGTTGCTGGCGATGGGCGAGGAAATCTTGGCCAGCGGGGATGGCCCCCGTGCCGCCAGCATTTATGGACAAATTCTGGATTTGGCGCCCGATAATGCCGCCGCCCACGCCGGATTGATTCGCGCTTTGGTTTTGGCCGGCGCATTTGAACAGGCCGAAGCTGCGCTGGCCGCCTGCCCGTCGGAACTGCTCAAAGATGCCGCGATAGAACGCGCCGCCGCCGCGCTGGCTTTGGCCAAGGATGCACCGGAAGAGGGTGAATTGGCTGGGTTAAAAGCCGCCGCCGCCGCCAATCCCGCCGATATGGACGCGCAATTGGCCTATGCCACGGCGGGTTTTGCGGCGGGTGAGCGCGATGATGCGGCGACCACTTTGCTGGCGATGATTGCAGCGGATAAGGCATGGAATGAGGGGGCGGCCCGCGCCAAATTGCTGCAAATTTTCGAAGTGGTCGGGCTTGAGGATGCTTGGGTTTCCGCCATGCGTCGCCGCCTTTCGACGATTTTGTTCGGCTAGACTATGGCCTCTACCCGCATCTCGATCTTTCCACTGGCGGGGGCGGTGCTCTATCCGGATTTGCAACTGCCGCTGCATATTTTTGAGCCACGTTATAGCGCGATGATTGGCGATGCACTGGCGCGTGATCGGCGAATTGGCATGATCCAGCCGCAACCGCTTAAAAAGGCCCAAATTGCCGACAATGTTCCGCTGTTTCAGGTGGGTTGTCTGGCCAAGATTGAACATGTCGAGGCGCTGGATAATGGCTGTTATAATCTGGTGCTGCTGGGCGAATCGCGGTTTCGTATTTTGCGCGAATTATCCGTCACCACACCCTTTCGTCAGATTGAGGCCGATTTATTATCCGAAGAAGTGGAGCCGGCGCTGGCCGCTGTTGAGCGGGCGATGTTCGAACGCGAGGCCCGCCGTTTTGCCAATGCGCAGGGCTATCGGGTCAATTGGGAAGAGGTCACGCGGTTGGATGATGTGGCGCTGATTAATGGCGTGTCGCAGATTGCCCCGTTTGATGCGGCCGCCAAACAGGCTTTGCTGGAAGCGAATGGATTGTCCGAACGGTGCGAATTGCTGGTGCAATTGATGCAGTTTTTTGGCAAACATGACGGCGATGATGGGCCGGTGACGTTGCAATAACTCTACAAGCCGACCACTCCGCGCAGCCCATCCACGACATATTGCACCGCCAAAGCGCCCAACAACACCCCCAAAACGCGGGTGATAACCCCTTCGACCCGGGTGCCCAGCAGCTTCATCAATGGCCCCGCCGCCGCCAGCGCCGCCAAGGTCAGCACCATTACCGCCAGCAAAGCGCCAATCACCGCCGCTTGGGTCTGCATCGCGTGCGCCTTGGCCATGGCCAACATCACCGCCGCAATCGACCCTGGCCCGGCGATCATCGGCATGGCCATGGGGAACACGGCAATGTCCTCTTTCGGCGTTTGCGGTACCGGCGTGGCGTCAGGATTAGTCAGTTTTTCATTACGCTCTTCGCGGCGTTGGGTGCGTTTATCAAACACCATATCCAGCGCGATTAGGAACAGCATCAGCCCGCCGGCAATGCGAAAACTGTCCAGTTCGATATGTTGTAATTCCAGAAATTGCGGGCCAAAAAAGGCGAAAGCCAGCAGAATTAGTGTGGCGATACAAGTGGCGCGAAGGGCGGCACTAAGCGTTTCGCGGGTGGATCCGCCGCGTATCAGACCAGCAAAAATCGGCGCGCAGCCGACCGGATCAATCACCACAAACAGAGTGATAAAGGTCGAGACGAAGAGCGGGTTCATGGCTTTGGCTTTTCGGGTGCGGCAACTTCTTCGATCAACAAAGTCTCCATTTTGCCATCCTGCCGCCAATCCACGCTGAGATTATGCGCGCCATCCAATTCGGCGCTGAGGTTCCATGCCAGCGTGCCATCATCTGATTTACCGCTGCGGCCGCGCGGGTTGAATGCGACGAGTTGGGTTTTTGCGGCGATTATGCTGGGCGGCGGGGCAGGGCGTTTGCCTTCGCGTTTCGGGCATTCGGCCACCTTCGCGCTGATCATTTCTGGCGCGTCATCGGCCTGTTTCAA
>JBEAOQ010000362.1:0-2521 GCA_041164845.1 Pseudomonadota bacterium
CATCCAACGCGGCAATTTGCTTGTCCGCCGCTTCATCGCGGGTTGCCCCCCATGTCACCAATTTGGCAATCATCGGGTCATAAAACATCGACACCTCGCCGCCTTCATACACGCCATCATCCACCCGCACCCCTTCAATCCCGCGCCGTCCATTGGCATCTTCGTCCTCGCTCCACCCCGCAACCGGCGGACGATAACGCGTCAACCGCCCCGTCGATGGCAAAAATCCGCGATAGGGATCTTCGGCATAAACCCGATTTTCAATTGCCCAGCCGTCAATTTTGATGTCATCCTGCGTCATGGCCAGCTTTTCACCCGCCGCCACGCGGATCATCTGTTCGACCAAATCAATGCCGGTGATGCATTCGGTCACCGGATGTTCGACCTGCAACCGCGTGTTCATTTCCAGAAAATAGAAACTCTCACCCGTCGGATCCGCACCCGACACAATCAGCTCGACCGTGCCCGCCGAAAAATACCCCACCGCCCGCGACAGAGCCACGCATTGCTCGCCCATTGCTTTGCGCATTTTCGGGGTAACGAAAGGCGACGGGGCTTCTTCGACCACTTTTTGATGACGGCGTTGAATCGAACATTCACGTTCATTCAAATAGAGAATATTGCCATGCTTATCGCCCAAAATCTGGATTTCGATATGGCGCGGATTGAGGATGAATTTCTCAATAAACACCCGATCATCGCCAAATGAATTCAGCCCTTCGCGTTTTGTCGCTTCAAAACCTTCGCGGACATCGGCCTCATTATAGGCCAGCCGCATCCCCTTGCCGCCGCCGCCCGCCGATGCTTTCATCATCACCGGATAGCCAATTTCCGCCGAAATCCGCACCGCATGTTCGGTATCGTCAATCTCGCCAACAAAGCCTGGAACCACATTAACCCCAGCCTTCATCGCCAATTTCTTGGACTCGATTTTGTCGCCCATCGCGGCAATCGCGCCCACTGGGGGGCCAATAAATTCAATCCCCTCGGCAGCCAAAGCCTCAGCAAATGATGTGCGTTCGGACAAAAACCCATAGCCCGGATGCACCGCCTCCGCGCCGGTTTGCTTGCACGCGGCAATGATTTTATCGGCAATCAAATAAGACTGCGCGGCAGGCGACGGCCCAATATGCACCGCCTCATCCGCCATCCGCACAAACGGCGCCCGCGCATCGGCATCAGAATAAACCGCCACGGTTTTGATACCCATAGCCTGCGCAGTCTTGATAATCCGACACGCAATTTCACCACGATTGGCGATAAGAATTTTTTTGAACATTTATTTATTCCAACGCTTTACAAGAGCCAATGAACCAATGAGCCATATCACTGGCGCACCGCCTAAAATCCAATGTGCTGCTCTATTTTTATAAGCGATACACATTTTTACATCAAAACAATCACCCAACTGCGTAAAGATCATGGCGACAAAAAAACTCACAATGCAAATCAAAGACCACAACACAAAAAGGGCTATGTTCCGCCAATTCACCCCACAACCTCCCGCACAGTAGACCCTCGCGCCGCCAAGCCAGCATCTTTTGGCGCCATCGGCCTAACCCCCAACCGCGCAAACAGTGCCGCATCGCGGTCATCGCCGGCATTGGGTGCGGTCAACAATCGGTCGCCGGTAAAAATCGAATTGGCCCCCGCCATAAAACACAGCGCCTGCGCGGCATCGGACATGCTCTCACGCCCCGCCGACAACCGCACCATCGACAATGGCATCACAATCCGCGCCACCGCCACCGTCCGCACGAACTCAATATCATCTATCTGCGCCAATGGCGTATCCATCAGCATATCGCCCAAAACCGTGCCCTTAACCGGCACCAAAGCATTGATCGGCACCGATTCCGGATGTTCCGGCAAAGTCGCCAAAGTGTGCAAAAACCCCACCCTATCTGCCCGCGTCTCGCCCATGCCGACAATCCCGCCGCTGCACACATTGATCCCCGCCGCGCGCACACTGCCCAACGTATCCAGCCGATCTGCCATCGTCCGCGTGGTAATCACCTCGGCATAGCGTTCCGGCGACGTATCAATATTGTGGTTATAATAATCCAGCCCGGCATCGGCCAGCATCGCCGCCTGTGCCGGGGTCAACATCCCCAAAGTCATACAGGTTTCCATGCCCATCGCCCGCACGCCCTGCACCATCTGGACAATCGCGCCCATATCGCGGTCTTTCGGGTTGCGCCACGCCGCCCCCATGCAAAACCGCGTGCTGCCATTGTCCTTGGCCTGTGCCGCCGATTGCAACACGGCGCGCACATCCATCAATTTGGTCGCCGCCACGCCGCTGTCGGCTTTCACCGACTGCGAGCAATAGCCACAATCCTCGGCACAGCCGCCGGTTTTGATCGACAGCAGCGTGGACAATTGCACCTCATCCGCCGGATGATTGGCGCGGTGGATTTCGGCAGCCTGAAACACCAGACTGGTGAAGGGCATGTCGAACAAAGCCGTAATCTCGTCGCGGGTCCAATCAATGCGGGGCGTCATCATACCAATTTCCTTT
>JBEAOQ010000363.1:0-2820 GCA_041164845.1 Pseudomonadota bacterium
GCAATCATCGCCCGCGCCCACCAGCTCATCGCCGCTGTCAATAATCGCCACTCGCACCCGCCGCCGCACCGGCAGATGGCCATGCCCCGCCGTAATCGCCAGCGCCATTTGTGCCGGGCCAATCCGCACCCCAGCGCCTAGCAATTCCGTCCCTTCGACAAAATCCATCCCCTTGCGGCGGATATGTGTATCGGGTGGCGACGGCCCATCGCCGGTCAGGGTCAGCACATCGCCACGCCGTGTGCAATCTTCCTGCACCAGCACGGCATTTTCGCCAGCGGGAACCGGCGCGCCGGTCGAAATCCGCACCGTTTCTCCGGTTGCAATCCCCCCCGTAAACGGATGCCCCGCCGCACTCTCGCCCACCACCCGCCATGGGCCGGCCAGATCATCGGCGCGCACCGCATAACCATCCATTGCCGATAAATCCGCAGCGGGCTGGGTGCGGCGGGCCATCAAAGGTGCGGCCAAATAGTGACCCAGAGCCTCATCAATCGCCAGATGTTCGACCGGCAAGGTGCCCGCCAAAGCCAGCAAGCGCGCCTGTGCATCCTCTAATTCCAGCGGCGCGTTCATGGGGTTGGCACGGTGACATCCGCCCGCCAATCCCCCGATTTTCCGCCGCGCTTTTCGATCAGTCGCACCGCGTCAATCACCATGCCCTTATCCAGCGCCTTGGCCATGTCATAAATGGTTAGCAAAGCCACCGAAACGGCGGTCATCGCCTCCATTTCTACGCCGGTTTTGCCGGTTAGGGCAGTGGTGGCAGTGGCGCGGACACCATCGGCTTCTATCACAAAATCCAGCGTCACCGAGGTCAGCGCCAGCGGATGGCACAGCGGGATCAGATCGGCGGTTTTCTTGGCCGCCATAATACCGGCAATCCGCGCCGCCGCCAACACATCACCCTTGGGCACCTCGCCGCTGCGGATCGCGGCCAGCGCCGCCGCGTTCATGCGGATATGCCCCGAAGCCACCGCCACGCGGCGTGTGTCCGCTTTGCCGCCGACATCAACCATGCGGGCATGGCCGTCGGCATCCAGATGGGTCAGTTCAGCCATGTAGTAGCTTTCGTGTCGCCGCCGCGACATCATCTTGCCGCATCAGGCTTTCCCCGACCAGAAATGTTCGCACCCCGGCATCGGCCATTCGCAACACATCGGCGTGGCTGGAAATGCCGCTTTCGCAGACCAGTAACACGTCGGGCGGGGCCAGTTTTGCCAGCCTTTCGGTATTCGCCAGATCAACGTCGAATGTTTTCAGATTGCGGTTGTTGATCCCAATCAGCCGCGATTGCAAATGTGTTAATGCACGTTCCAGCTCGGCCTCGTCATGCACTTCGATCAGCACATCCAGCCCCTCGGCCCGCGCTGCATCCTCAATGTCCACCATCAGTGCATCATCCAGCGCGGCAACAATAATCAGGATCGCATCCGCGCCCATCGCCCGTGCCTCGGCGCATTGCCACGGATCAACCATAAAATCCTTGCGGATGACGGGCAGGGTGCAAGCGGCACGGGCGGCAATCAGATAATCCTCATGCCCTTGAAAATAGGGCGCATCGGTAAGGACAGACAGACAGGCCGCTCCGCCCAATTCATAGGCGCGGGCATGGGCGGCAGGGTTGAAATCTGCACGGATAAGACCCTTGGAAGGGGATGCCTTTTTGACTTCGGCGATGAGCGCAAAGTCAGACACAGATTTGGCGCGCAAAGCTGCTTCAAACCCGCGCGCAGGTGACGACGGGATGAAATGGGCCAAACCTAAAGGCTTGCGCATGGCCACTTCGCCGCGTTTTGTGGCGCATATTTCGGTGAGTTTGTTGGTCATAGTCAGGCAGCCCACTAGCGGATGGGTAAAGAATTGTCCATGCCACGCACCCTTGACAAAACTAATCCATTGCACTAGTTAAAACTATGTCAACGACACCCATGATTTCTATCGCGGAAACTGCTCATTTTGCCACGGCGGCACGCAAGATTTTGAGTGATGAAGAGCGTGAAGAATTGACAGATTTTCTAGTGGTTCGTTTCTAACATTTACATCTCTTTGCGGCTAGATCGGAGCAAATGTTAGAAACATAAGAACCACTAGCATTATAGTGTTTCTAGTGGATTTTATGATTTTGACATTTGCGACAAAGCTAACCGATAGAGGGATGCAAATGTCAAAATCAATCCACTAGCATGGAACCCACTGGTGGGTGATGTGATAGCGGGAACGGGCGGTATCCGTAAATTACGTTGGGCTTTAAAGGGACGCGGTAAAAGCGGCGGCGCGCGGGTGATCTATTATTACCATGACGCTCGTATCCCGCTCTATCTGCTCGATATTTATGCCAAGAATGAGCAAGCCAATTTATCACTGGCAGAACGCAATGAATTTAAGAAACTAGCAACGGCCCTCGCCGCCATAGCAAAGGAACGCAAACCATGACCACAGTTGCCGAGGGCATTTTACAGGGCCTGAAAGAAGCATTGGCTCATGCGCGTGGTGAGGATGTCGGTGTCATCATCCACCACCCCAAAATCCTTGATGTCCGCGCCATCCGCGCCAAAACGGGCATGACCCAAGCCGCCTTCGCCCAACGCTTCGGTTTCAGCGTCAACACCCTGCGCCATTGGGAACAAGGCAAACGCTACCCCGAAGGCCCAGCGCGGTCTTATCTTAAGGTGATTGATAAAGACCCAGAGGCGGTGATGCGGGCGTTACGGGCGGCTTGAGGAGAGGGCTGAACATAGGCCGAATATTAAAACGCTTCAATTTCATAGGTTGAAAACGATACTTATCACATTGCATCATGCGTTCGGGCATAAAAAC
>JBEAOQ010000364.1:0-8378 GCA_041164845.1 Pseudomonadota bacterium
CCCATTTGCATGTCGGCCAGCGCCGCATCGGTAAGTTCACGGGTGAACACCGCCGGACGGCCCATCCACATTTGGCGGCTGGGGATGCATTTGCCCGGGGTGAGCATCGCCCCCGCCGCCAGCATGGCGTCACTTTCCACCGTGCAGCCATCCATCACAATCGCGCCCAATCCGACAAAGGCGCGGTCTTGCAGTATACAGCCGTGGATCATTGCCATGTGCCCAATCAGCACGTCATCGCCGATGATCGTGGGAAAGCCATCAGGGCGTTGCGGTTTGGGGCTGTCGCAATGAACCACGGTGCCGTCTTGGATATTGCTGCGTGCGCCGATGATAATGCGGTTGGCGTCGCCGCGTATCACGCAATTATACCAGATGCTGCTGTCTGCGCCGATCTCGACATCGCCAATGATCCGACAACCGGGCGCGATAAAGGCGCTGGAATGGATGCGGGGGGTTTTGCCGTTAAACGATGCAATGGTGATGTCGGAGTGGGTCATGTTTGCGCTTTTTTAGAAAGAAAGGACGGCCCTTCGACAGGCTCAGGGCGAACGGATTTTTTATGAGTTGAGCAATCGCGCCGCATGGGCCGCGTGATAGGTGAGGACACCAGAAGCGCCCGCCCGTTTGAACGCCATCAGCGTTTCCAGCACCAAAGCATCGCGATCTCCCGCGCCTGCTGCCACCGCCGCCTCGATCATCGCATATTCGCCGCTGACCTGATAGGCAAAGACTGGCACTTCAAACCGCTCTTTGACCCGCCGGACAATATCGAGATAGGGCAGGCCGGGTTTGACCATCACACTGTCCGCACCCTCGGCGATGTCCAGAGCCACTTCACGCAGGGCTTCTTCGCCATTGGCCGGATCCATTTGATAGGTTTTTTTGTCGCCTTTAAGCAGGCCGCCGCTGCCCACCGCATCGCGGAAGGGGCCGTAGAAGGCGCTGGCATATTTGGCGGCATAGGCCATAATTTGCAAATTATGATACCCCGCCGATTCCAACGCGGCACGAATGACGCCAATCCGCCCATCCATCATATCCGATGGGGCGATAATATCCGCGCCCGCCGCTGCTTGGTTCAGCGATTGGCCCACCAACACATCCACCGTGGCATCATTCAGCACATAGCCGGCATCATCAATCAAGCCATCTTGGCCGTGGCTGGTGTAAGGATCAAGCGCGACATCGGTGAGTATGCCGATACTATCTCCCACCCCATCACGGATGGCGCGAATGGCACGGCACATCAAATTATCGGGATTGAGCGCCTCTTTACCCATGGGATCGCGGCGGTCAGGCTGGGTATTGGGGAATAGCGCAAGGCAAGGGATGCCCAGAGCAACGGCTTCTTTCGCACGGGTAGCGATCAGATCAACCGACCAGCGGCTGACGTGGGGGAGCGAGGCAATCGGCTGTTCGACTTGACAGCCTTCGGTGACGAACAGTGGCCAGATCAGATCGGCGGGGGTGAGGATATTTTCGCGGTGCATGGCGCGGCTCCAAGGTGCGGAGCGGGTGCGGCGGAGGCGCGTTCCCGGATATTGGGGCGCAGGGTAGCTGGCGTTTGGGTTTAGGGTCATTCCCCCGTATTAGAGGGAATTGGTGGATAGGGAAAGTGGCTGCGTTACCGCAATATGGTTGTGTTTGCCCCATCATAGGCCGCCAGAGCCGCGCCGGGTTTGACTGCCATCAGTTTGGCCAATTTTGCGCGGAATGCGGTAAGTTCGGCTTTATCAACCCCTGCCCGCACGACAAAATGCACCGAGGCTGGATCGACAATCTGACCGCTGCGATAGACTTCGTAATGCAGATGCGGGCCAGTGGCGAGGCCGGTGGAGCCGACATAGCCGATCACTTGACCGGCGCGGACGCGGGTGCCGTTGGCCACCGCGATCTGGCTCATATGGCCATAACCGGTGCCCAAACCGCCGCCATGGTCAAGCCGGACATAATTGCCATGCCCGCCATGCACCCCCGAATAGGTCACCAAAGCATCGGCCACGGCATAGATGGGTGAGCCATAGGCCGCGCCGAAATCCATCCCTGCATGCATCCGCGCATAGCCCAAAACTGGGTGCATCCGCATTCCGTAATTTGACGTCAATCGACCCGCGACCGGCTGGATCAGGCTGCTGCTGTGGCTTTCGCTCATGCTGGCGGCATCGAAGAATTGGCCAGCTATGCCAGTACTGGCGGTGGTGATGTCATTTTTTGCGCCCGCCCAGCGCAGCAATTGCGCACGCGGTTTGCCGCCTTGTTCCAGACCAGCATAGAGCAGATCGCCCGCTTGGGATTCGCCAGCGGATGAGCGTTTATAGGTGAGGATCAGGTCAAATTTATCGCCGGGTTTGACTTCATCAAGGCTGAAATGGGCATCTATGGCCTGAATATATTGCTGGATGGCGCGGATCGGCGCGCCAGCGGCGCGGGCCGAGCGATAGAGGCTGGTGCCGACCGTGCCGCGTATCCGCAACGGCAAATCATTGGTCGCAATCGGCCGCATAATCAGTTTGAGATCGGAACCTTGGCGAACAACATCCAACCCCAGATCGAATTTGGCGCGGAGCGATACTTTGGACAATTGCCGCGCTTCTTGGGGGGATTTGCGTTGGCCCAAAGCGACATTAACCCGGGTGCCCGGGGTTAATTCGGCCAGCGGAACCGCATGGGCCACTACGGCGGAAAGCTGGGCGGCGTCCAGCGGACTGGCCCCTGCGCGATAGAGCAGCTGGGCCAGATTATCGCCTTGGCCCAATGTCGCGGTCAGGGACACTTGCTTGCGTTCGGGGGCGAAGCCAATCTTATGCGCCGATGCGCCAAGCTGGGTGATGTGGCCGGTCGCCCCGCCTTGGGACAATGGCATCAGCGCCAGACTGCGCAATTCATCCCGCCCAGCATTGTCCAGTCGCATGGCGCTGGCGGCTTCTACCGGCGAGATACCCGGATAGAGCAGGGTGGAGACGAGGATCAGGCCGGACATGGCGGCAAAACCGCGAAACCAGGGTTTGCTGCCGATGTCTTCGGCAAGGTCGTGATGGAAATGCCCAAATTTGCCGTGGGTTTTAGGGGAATTTGCGGAGACAATAGGCGCAGCAGCATCAACAGATGCAGGCCATTGTTCAGATGACTCGATGCGTGACCAGAACAAGGCAATTCCCCGATATGTCTGCCATGCCGATATATCCGGCGCGGTTCAATTCTTACCAATCTCTGCACGGAGATGGTTAATTTTTACCTAATTTTGGGCGATTATCGCAGCCAACCTGCGAAGAAATTCATCTGTTGATGAGGCGCATCTATGGCTTGATGGCGTGGCCATGTCCTGCCAAATTTGATTGGCAATGGCCGATAGCTTCTCTGCCCGCCGCCACGGCATCCATGACGGCACGATCAAAGCTGTGCTAGGCCCGACCAATACCGGTAAAACCCATCTGGCGATTGAGCGGCTGTGCGCCCATTCCAGCGGGATGATTGGCTTTCCGCTGCGGTTACTGGCGCGGGAGGTTTATGACCGTGTCTGTGCGATCAAGGGCGAAAGCCGGGTGGCGTTGATAACCGGCGAGGAACGAATTGAGCCGAAAGATGCACGGTGGTTGCTGTGCACAGCCGAGGCCATGCCAGTAAATAAAGACGTCGCCTTTGCTGCATTGGACGAGGTGCAACTGGCAGCGGACCGTGAGCGTGGGCATATTTTTACCCAGCACCTGCTGCATTTGCGCGGGCGTGAGGAGACGATGTTTCTGGGTTCGGCGACAATTGAGCCGCTGATGCGCAAGCTGGTGCCCGAGGCCGAGATTGTCGGTCGTCCCCGCTTTTCCACGCTTAGCCATATGGCGGCGCGCAAATTATCGCGGATACCGCCGCGCAGTGTGATTGTCGCCTTTTCCGCCGAGCAGGTTTACGAAGTGGCCGAAATGTTGCGGCGGTTTCGCGGTGGGGCGGCGGTGGTAATGGGGGCTTTATCGCCACAAAGTCGCAATGCCCAAGTGGCGCTGTTTCAGTCGGGTGAAGTTGATTATCTGGTGGCCACCGATGCAATTGGCATGGGGCTGAACCTTGACGTCGGTCATGTCGCTTTTGCCGGACTGTCAAAATTTGATGGGCAGCGTCAACGACGGCTGTTTCCAGCAGAAATGGCGCAAATTGCCGGACGGGCGGGGCGGCATCAACGCGATGGCACTTTTGGCTGTTTGGCGGGCAGTGGGGGACAGGGCGCGGAATTTACCCCCGAAGAGATTTACGCGATCGAGGAACATCGCTTTGCCCCTTTGACCAAGCTGTTTTGGCGCGAATCATCCCCGCGTTTTGACACTGTGGCATCATTGATCGGTGATTTGGAAGCGGGGCCAGCTGCGCCGACCTTGGCCTCGGCCCCCGAAGCGATTGATTTGGCAGTGTTAAAATTACTGAGCAGTGAGGCAGATATTGCCGCAACTTTGCGCGGCCACAAGCAGATACAGCGATTTTGGCAGGTCTGTTCGCTGCCCGATTTCCGCGCACAGGGGGTGGAGCATCACGCGCGTTTTGTCGCAAGACTGTGGCAGGAATTGGCACATGGGCCGCTGGCTTCGGATTATGCCCCGCGCATGATCGCTCAGTTGGATGTGACCAGCGGCGATATTCATGCGTTGCAAGGGCGGATCGCCGCCATTCGCAGTTGGGCCTATATTGCCCAGCGGCCCGATTGGCTGCCCGCCCGCGAAGAAATGACAATGCGCGCGCGCAACGTCGAGGCGCGGCTGTCCGACGCTTTGCACGCCCGATTGACCGAGCGATTTGTCAACCGACGAACATCGGTGTTGATGCGCAAAATGGGGGTAGATGCGGGGCTGTTGCCGGTGGGCGTAAAAGATGGTGTGGTGCGGGTGGATGGCGAGGTGATTGGGCAGCTTGATCTGTTTAAGCTGACGATTGATCCGGCGGCACGGCATGAGGAAAGCAAACTGTTGCTGGCGGCGGCAGAACGCCATTTGCCAAGCATTTTGTCACAGAAAGCGAGTGATTTGACCCGCGAGATTGCAGCTGGGACGGCGGATTTACGGATGGAGGATGGCGCGATTAGCTATGGTGGGGCTATTTTGGTGCGGCTGGCGGCGGGACGCGGGGTGTTTGCGCCGCAAATGATGCCCGACGCGGCAGTGCTGAAAATCCCGCCGGAAGCGCGGGAAATGTTGTTGACAGCCGTGGCAGGATGGTTTGAGCGGCAGATCGCCAAATTGGCCCCTTTGCGGCGGATTGACGTCGCCAGTTGCGCATTGGCGGCGGGGCCGGAATTGCGGGCTGTGTTGATAAAATTGACGGATGGCGGGGGGATTTTGCCGCGTGCGGATTCGGGTGTCGCCAATTTGAGCCAAGTCCAGCGCGAAGCTTTGCGGCATTTGCAGGTCAAGCTAGGGGCGCTGGATCTGTTTGTGCCAGCCATGTTGCGGGCTGGGCCACTGGCGCTGTGGCGTCAGTTGCGGCTGGTGTGGCGGCGAGAGATGATTGCCCCGGTTGCGCCAGTTATGCACCCAACTTTGCCGCAGAAAGCCCCGATTATGTTGGGCTATCGGCGCTTTGGCGGCCAATTGTTGCGGATTGATATGGCCGAAAAGCTGATATTGGCGGCGCATAAGGGGCGCAAAGCGGGAACCCGCCATTTTGAGATTGCCCCCGATTTGGCGATAAGCATGGGGTTGGCTACCGAAAATTATGCCGTGCTGCTGCGGCTGGCGGGATTTAGGCCGATTATACCGCGCAAATTGCCCGATAATGCCTTTGGCCCGCCTGCGCCACTGATGTGGAGATGGGTGCCGGTGCGCCCGCAGAATAATGTCGGGCCGATTATGGTGGTTAAGGCGGGAGCCTTTGCCGCATTGGCAGATTTGGTGGTGTAAATGGCGGGAATTCGGATTGATAAGGCCCTGTTTTATTTGCGTTTAGCTAAAAGTCGCGGAGTTGCGCAGACGATGGTCGAGGCGCGGCATATGCGGCTGAATGGGCAGCGGGTGGAACGCGGCGCGCAAACCCTGAATTTGGGTGATATTCTGACCCTGCCAATCGGCCAAAATCTGCGGGTGATTCGCGTTTTGGTGATCCCCACGCGGCGCGGATCACCAAAAGAAGCGCAAGCCTGTTATCAAGAGCTTGACGTGACGCCGAATAATCTCATAGCAGGGGATTAACCGAAGCTGCTTTGAGAGGAACCCCGCAGCCATGACCTATGTTGTGACCGATGCCTGTATCCGCTGCAAATATATGGATTGCGTGGAAGTTTGTCCGGTGGATTGCTTCTATGAAGGCGAAAATATGCTGGTGATTAACCCGAGCGAATGCATTGATTGCGGCGTTTGCGAACCCGAATGTCCCGCAGAAGCGATTCTGCCCGATACCGAAAGCGGGTTGGAGCAATGGTTGGAGCTGAATGCCAAGCTGTCTGCGGAATGGCCGAATATCACCACCAAAAAAGAATCGCCCGCTGACGCCGATGAGTTTAAGGGTCTGGCCGATAAGTTTGAAAATCTGTTTTCAGACAAGCCCGGTGAGGGCGATTAATTCCCCAAATCAGTTGCTTGCTGTTTCACATTTATTTTTTGCACCCCTGTCTTGAGGCGGGATTCCGGTTTGGAATCTCGCCTCTGGCTTTTTTGTCACAGGGATGCTATATAATGGCACAACTGCTGGTGTGTTACGGCATATGGGCGGCGGTTCGTGGTCAAACATGGATTTTCGGGGGGCGGATTTCCGCTTTGCATTTTTAATTTTGAAAGGCGGAATGGCGGGTTACATTGGGCGGTCTGGCCCAAACTGTGGCCGCATATGCTGTCTGCGCGAAAGGACGATAGATGAACGCTAAGGCAAACGCCTTCGATGTTGGAGATTACGTCGTTTACCCAAAGCACGGTGTTGGCCGGGTGATTGAGCTGCAAAATCAAGAGATTGCTGGGATGCAGCTGGAATTATATGTGCTGCGTTTTGAAAAAGAACGGATGACTTTGCGCGTTCCTGTCGGCAAAGTCGAAGCAATTGGCATGCGGAAACTGTCTTCGGATAAGACCCTGCGTGAGGCGCTGGATACGCTGAAAGGCAAACCCAAAGTCAAGCGCACCATGTGGTCGCGCCGCGCCCAAGAATATGAAGCCAAGATCAATTCGGGCGATTTGGTGTCGATTGCCGAAGTGACCCGCGATCTGTTTCGCGCCGATGACCAGCCGGAGCAAAGCTATTCTGAGCGCCAGATTTTTGAAGCGGCTTCGTCGCGGCTGGCCCGCGAATTGGCGGCTATGGAAAAAACCGATGAGCCAGCGGCGCTGAAAAAGATTTTGGTGATTCTGAACGAACATGCGCCAAAATATTATGAATCGGCGGTTGCGGCTGCGCCCGAGGCGGTCGCCGAGATTACGGCGGTTTAACTTATTTTTTCAGCTGTAAGCGTTTCAGAAAACCCGCCTTGAAAAAGGCGGGTTTTTTGCTGTGAAAAATTACCTTGCCAAGGTTTTATGCCGACTGTATTAATATAACAATACACATCACTATAGGAGCCGTCAGATGAAAATCCATTCCAAAAGATTTGTCAAAGCCTGTGCGCCGCTAATCGCTGTTGGTCTGCTCACCCTGTTATCAGGCTGTGATAAGGCCCATATTTCGATTGATGGCGAGGATGGCAAGCCATTAAGCGAGCTGGATATGTCAGGCGCAGCGCCGCATGGTTTGGTGCTGTTGGGGCCGGATACTGTTAACATCACGACCGGCGATAAATTGGCAATCACGGTCGAGGGCGACAAGGCACTGGCCGAAAATCTGCGTTTTACCCTGAAAGACGGCACGTTGGGCGTGCTGCGCAAAGATGGTATGTGGAGCAGCAAGGACAGTGTCACTGTCCATGTCACCATGCCCGCACCCGATCAGCTGACCATGTCTGGTTCGGGCAAAATAACAGCGTCAGCTTTGGCGAAAAAGGCCGAAGTGACGATTGCTGGTTCGGGTGATGTGGAAACCAACGCGATCGCCGCTGACAAATTGGAAGTGACCATCGCCGGATCGGGCAGCTATCGCGCCAATGGCCAAGTTGCGCATTTGGACATGAATATTGCCGGCAGCGGCAATGCCAATATGGAAGGGCTAAAAGCCGAAAAGGCCGAAATTTCCATCGCTGGCAGCGGCAGCAGCCGGTTCGCATCAGATGGCGAGGTGAAAGCAAATATTATGGGTTCCGGCGAAGTGCGCGTGTCTGGCCGTGCCAGTTGCACGGTTAGCGCATTGGGTTCGGGCAAATTGATTTGCGAGCCGGGGAATGGGCCGGTGAGGCAGGAAGATGCGGATAAGGATGATGAGAAAGAGGGTTAGAACTCTAGATCGGGCAGCGTTAAATCTGAGTCAGATTGCCCGCTCTCGTT
>JBEAOQ010000365.1:0-4719 GCA_041164845.1 Pseudomonadota bacterium
CCTGAGCCAAATTTTCTCTCCAAATGCGATGTGAGCAAATGTTTGATGGGCATGTGACAATATGAAATTACTCCGCTGTGGATGTCTGTTTCTTGGGTTGCTGATTGCGGCTTTGGGCGGGGCGGTGTGGTATTTCGGCGGGGAATATCTCCCGTGGGATCATTTGCCGCGTGTGTCGGCGGTGGCGCGGGAGCCGGTGGGTGAGGTGATTTATTGCGCGCTGAGTGATGGTGATGCGGTAGATGAGGCGGAGTTTAACGCGGAATGTCGGTTGGAACGGCGGACGGATGATGCGGGAGCCTTGTGGGTGGTGCATCATCCTGATGGGACATTTCGGCGGTTGCGGCTGCGCGGGGATGGGTCGGGTTTGACTGCGGCAGATGGGGCTTTTTCGGGCGACAGCCGGATTTCGGGTGATAATTTTGAGGTGCAATGGGGGCTGGATCGCTATCGCATTCCCCGCAAAGCGCCGGATTATGGCGCGTTATGAGCGAGATCGGCGAAGAGATTATCTGCGTTGCCGCCAAGGGTGACGGCATTACCGCCAGCGGACGTTTTGCCGCCAATGCTGCGCCCGGGGATCGTCTGTTGGCGGATGGGCGCGTGGTGGCGGGGGTGCATCATGCGGTGCCGGTCTGTCGCCATTATGCGCGTTGCGGTGGGTGTCAGTTGCAGCATTTGGATGAGCAGACATTGGCCGAATTTGTCACCGATCGGGTGACCCATGCGGCAAAAGGGCAGGGTTTGGTGGCGGAGCGGGTGTTTGCGCCGCATTTGTCGCCGCCAGCCAGCCGTCGTCGGGCTTCGCTGCGGGCCGAAACACTGGCGGGGCGGATTGCGCTGGGCTATCGTGAGGCGGGGTCGCATAAAATTGTTGATTTGGCCGAATGTCCGGTTTTGAAGCCGGAATTGGCGGATTTGATCGGCCCTTTGCGCAAGATGCTGGCGCGGCAAAAAGAGCGGATTGCGGTTGATATTGATCTGGCTTGGACCGATCAGGGGCCGGATCTGGCGTTGAAGGGGTTGAAGGTCGAAGGTCTGGAGGCCACGGAGGCGGTGTTGGATTTTGCGCGGGATAATAGACTGGCGCGGTTGGGGCTGGATCAGGGTTATGGGCCGGAGGCGGTGTGGGAGCCGGAGCCGGTGACCGTGACATTGGGAGGCGTGGCTGTTGGGTTTCCATCGGGGGCATTTTTGCAGGCGACGGCGGATGGTGAGGCGGTGCTGGCGGCGGCTTTGGTCGAATGGTTTTCTGGTGCGAAAGCCGTGGCCGATTTGTTTTCGGGGCTGGGGACTTTTGGCTTTGGATTGGCGCGGCGCGGGATCAAAATTCTGGCGGTGGAGGCCGATCAGGCGGCATTTATCGCGTGTAAAAGCGCGGCGGGGCGCGGGCAATTGCCGGTTCATGCGATGCACCGCGATTTGTTTCGCAACCCGCTGATGGCGGATGAGCTGAACCGGTTTGATGGGGTGGTGCTTGATCCGCCGCGTGCTGGGGCGCGCGAACAGGTGTTGCGGTTGGCCGACAGCACTGCGGCGCGTGTGGCCTATATTAGCTGTAATCCGGCGAGTTGGGCCAAGGATGCGGCGGTGTTGGTGGCGGGGGGCTATCGGTTGGTCGACCTGCGTCCGGTGGGGCAGTTTCGCTGGTCTACCCATGTGGAATTGGCGAGTTTGTTTGTGCGGGGGTAGTGTCAAATCGCTAGACCCTTTCCCGATCAGATTTGCACTTTCTGATCGGATTAGAAAGGGTCTAAGTGTGGGGCACCCCCACCGCCGAAGGAGACGAGTGGCCCCCGCAAGGAGGACTATCGCATAGGTCGATTTGAACAGGAGAAGGGGTTCACGCAGAGGCGCAGAGAAGAAGGGAGACGCGAAGGGGTTGTTATGTGTTGGAATGATATTGTCCGTGTCGGAAATAGAATAATTTATGGGATTTCATCCAACCAAGCCCACCTCTGCGTCTTCTTCTTCCTCCGCGTCTCTGCGTGAACCCCCTTTCTTGCTATGACATATGCGATTGCTCTGCCCTCAAGGATGAGGTTTTGGGATCGCCTATCACGCTTATGGGGGAAGGGTTTTGTGGAGACTCCCCCGCCCCCAACCCCCTCCCCAAAAGGGGTGGGGGCTTTTTAGGGTAGCTCCTCCCCTAAAGGGGTGGGGGCTTTTTTATTCGCGTAGAGCACTGTCGCGGATGCGGATTAGCGGGCCGATGATGTAGTCGAGCACGGTTTGATGGCCGGAGCGGATGTTGACCTCGGCGGTCATGCCGGGGATCACCGGTTTGGCACTGCCGAAGGCGGAGGTGTCGGCGCGGAGGCGGACGCGGTAATAAACCTCGCCTTTGGGGTCTTGGATAACATCGGGTGAGACGTCGAGGACTTTGGCCTCTAATCCGCCGTAAATTGCCGAATCATAAGCGGAAATTTTCACAGTGGCGGGCAGGCCGGGCCAAATATTGCCACGATCCTTGGGCATGATGCGCGCTTCGATCATCACCAATTTATCCACTGGCACGATTTCGGCGATCGGTTCGCCCGGGCGCAATACACCGCCGACGGTTTGAATATAGAGTTTGTTGACGATGCCATCCATTGGGGCGCGGATGTCTTCGCGGGTTGATTTGTCTTGAATGGCGGTGAATTGTTCGCCAGTTTTGGCCAGTTCTAGGCGGAGGATCGCGGCTTTTTCTTTGATTTCCTGCATCGAACGGGTGGTGACTTCGCCGCGCCGCGCCGTGGTTTCGGATAATTGGGCATAGGTTTGCGGGATTTGGTTGGCGACATCGGCGATGCGGGTGCGCAAAGATGCCAGCGCCGAGCGTTTGTCGAGCACGTCGCGTTCGGAAATGGCGTCAGCTTGGAAGGCGCGTTCGAGTTTGCCGAGCTGTTCGACCAGCAGTTTTTCTTCGCCGTGGAGGTTGGTTAGGCGGGCTTGGAGGCCAGTGATTTCGGCGCGGCGAACCTGGGCTTGTTCACCGATGATGCCCGATTGTTGGCTGCGTTGGTCGCGTTGCGAATTGAACAGGGCGACTTCGGCGGCGGCGATGTCGGGGGCTTGTTTGACGAGATCGGCGGGCACGGTGAAGCTGGTAAATCCGGCGATTTGGGCGTCCATCCGGGCGAGTGAGATTTTTTTGGCGACCAGATCGGTTTGGGCACTGGCAAATTCTGCGCCGGTGGAAGCATTGGCGAGGCGGAACAGGACTTGGCCTTTTTTGACGCGCTGGCCCTCGGTGACCAGAATTTGCTGGATAATCCCGCCTTCGAGATGTTGCACTACTTGATTTTGCACCGATGGCAGAACGCGCCCGCCGCCGCGTGTGACTTTATCGAGGGAAAACAGGCTGGCCCAAGCGAGGAAGGCGACGAAGAGGATGGCCAAGATTTTGAGCAAGCGGCTCTGTTGGTGGCTGTGGCTGCGGGTGCTCCAAGCGGGGATGCCGGTGATCGGGACATTGGCCAGCGGTTTTTGACCGGACAGGGCTTGGCTGGCTTCGGCAGGGCTGACGCCCGCCAGCAAGTGGCCGCCGCCGAGGGCGTGGATGGCGCGGGTGCGGAAATTTTGCAGCATGGAATGGGCCTGTTTTGGTGTGGTTTTGGGCGGTTTACCTTTGATTATCCATAAACAGGGTGAATCCGCGTTTAGGGAGTTATGCGTAATTTTGCGGGTTTAGGGGATGGCCCCCGCCCACCCAACTCCTCAAAGGGGAGGGTGACGCATATGTCCGATAGAAAAAGAAGAAGGGGTTCACGCAGAGACGCAGAGAAGAAAGGAAGACGCGAAGGGCTTGTGAAATGTGGAGAAAGCCATCTCCTGCATCGAAAATTATTTCATCCAGCCAAGCCCACCTCTGCGGCTCCCTTTCTTCTCTGCGTCCCTGCGTGAACCCCTCTCTAACTGCCATATGCAATTACCTCCCCCTCAAGGGGGAGGAGTCTCTGAGCGTTTGTAAAGTCATCAGGCTTTAGGGGGAAATGCGGGGGTGTGGTTTACCGCTGATTAGCCATATGGTTGTTTAAGACGCTGATCAAATTGAGGTTGGTGTCATGATTTTATCTTTGCGTTCTGGGTTTAACAGGTTGTTTTATAGGGGGAAGAATGGCGGTCTGACCCGTGAGGCGATGACGTCATGGCGGACATTTGCCATGCTGGATGCGCTGGAAATATGGTGTGGTTTGCTGGGGAAAGTGACCAACGCGGCGCAATTGTCGGCGGCTTTGCCGGTCAATGATGGCGATATGGCGGCGCAATTTGTCCCGCTGGCTTGCGCCCGATTGGGGCTGGATGCGCGGTGGATGCCGGTGCCGCTGGCGCAGATGGTGGCGGGGGATTTTCCGGCGTTGGTCCGGATGGCGGATGGTGGGGCGGTGCTGGTTTTGGCGCTGTTGCCCGATGGCGGTTGGCGGTTGCGTGATGCGCGGGGGGAGTTTTCCGTAGCGCACGGTGCGGCTGATGCGATTGGCCGATGTGAGGTTTTGAGCGCGGGTCATGTCGATCCGATCAATGGCGATGGCGAGGATGCGGCGCGGGAATTGATGCAGCGCAATCCACGTTTGTGGCTGTTGGGGGCGTTTTTGGGTGAGCGGCGGGCTTTGCAGAAAATGGCGCTGGCGGGGTTGTTGCTTAATTTATGCGCCTTGGCGGTGCCGCTGTATATGCGGGCGATTTATGATCGGGTGGTGCCGAATTTGGCGCTGGAATCTTTGTGGGCGCTGT
>JBEAOQ010000366.1:0-5588 GCA_041164845.1 Pseudomonadota bacterium
GCTGCGCAATTATTGGGGTTATAATCCGGTGGCGATGATGGCGCTGGATGTGGGGCTGTGTCCGGGTGGGATTGCAGAATTGCGTGATGCGGTGGCGGCGCTGCATGATGCGGGGATTGGCGTTATTTTGGATATGGTGCTGAACCACAGCGGCGAGAGCGATCTCTTGGGGCCGGTGGTGTCGCTGCGCGGGTTGGATAATCGGGCCTATGCCCATGCACCGGATGGGGCGCTGATTAACGATACGGGCTGCGGCAATATGCTGGATTTTGGACAAAATTCAGTGCGCGAATTGGCGCGGGCGGCTTTGCGGCATTTTGTGAAATATGCGGGGGTTGATGGGTTTCGTTTTGATTTGGCTCCTGTTTTGGCGCGTGGATCTGTTTTGGGTGGGGCGGGGTTTGATAAGGCAGCGCCGTTTTTTGCCGAGGTGGCGGCGGATGAATGGCTGGGTGATCGGGTGATGATTGCCGAGCCATGGGATATTGGCCCGGGCGGTTATCAGCTGGGGCAATTTCCCGATGACTGGTTGGAGTGGAATGACCGGTTTCGCGATGATGTCCGCAGGTTTTGGCAGGGTAATGGCGGGTTGGGTGCGATGGCGACGCGGATGGCGGGCAGTGCCGATATTTTTGGCGAGCAGAGGTGCCGAAGTGTCAATTTTCTGGCGGCGCATGATGGATTTACCCTGGCGGATATGGTGGCCTATGAATGCCGCCATAATGAGGCCAATGGCGAGCAGGGCCGCGACGGGCATGGGACAAATTTCAGTTGGAATTGCGGGGTGGAAGGGCCGAGCAATGATCCCGCAGTGCTGGCGCGGCGGGGGCGCGATTTGCGGGCATTGTTGGGGTCGTTGTTTGCCTCAACCGGCACGATTATGTTGGCGGCGGGGGATGAATTTGGCCGGACGCAAATGGGCAATAACAATGCCTATTGCCAAGATAGCCCGATTGGCTGGGTCGATTGGTGGGCGCGGGATGCGGATTTGGAGGATTATGTTGCGGAGTTGGCGGCGTGGCGGGCGGCGCGTGCCGGTGGGGATGGGGACGGGATGGCGCAATTTCCGCATGCGGGGGAATGGCGAAAATTGGATGGTGCGGCGATGCGCGATGCGGATTGGGATGATCCGGCGGTGTGCGGGGTGGCATATCACAGCCATGATGCCGAGCGGGAGCGTGGTTTTCGCATTGATCGGGCGGGGAGGTTGGTGGGGTTGGTTTGAAAGGCAGAGGGCGTTGTCGCCGCAGTATTGCGCGGCAGGTGTGACGGTTACGTGAGGGGGCCAGTGGCAAAACGCGAACTGGGTGGGTGGAGTTGCCCCTCCGTCAGCCTTTCAGGCTGCCACCTCCCCAAAGGGGGAGGAATATTATGGCGCTATGTTACGGTCATCAGGGTTTAACTCTTGCCCGTTGCGGCAATCATTTCGGCGATGGCGACGAATTTTTCGCGGGGGGCACCGTCGCGGGCGCGGCTCATTTCGGCTTCGTCAATTTTTTGCCAATCACGGAAGGTGACCACCGCCAGATTTCGCTGCGCGGCGATTTTGTCGAAGCCTGCGCCGCCCTCTTTGCCACCAACAAATGCGCCGACATCTTGAGCGATTTTTTCGATGATCGAAAAACCATCGGGGCGGTTGGTGCCGATGGTGCCCGAGGGGCCGCGCCGCGCCCAGCCGACGCAATAGAGGCCGGGCATGATCCGCCCTTCATCATTGGCGAAACGGCCTGCGCTTTCTTCGAAGGGAACGCCGGGAATGGGGGAGGTTTGATAGCCGATGCAGGCGATGACGATGCTGGCGGGCAGGGTGTAATGTTCGCCAGTGCCGACGGCGCGGCCGCCGTCCAGTTTGGTGCGTTCGACGGTGACGCCGGTGACGCCAGTGACAGTGGTATCGCTGACGATGGCGGTTGGGGCGGCGAAGAAATCAAAGGGGATATCAATGTCTTTGTCGGCGCGGTGCGATTCGGGAATGGCGGCAAATCCGCGCAAATGGGTGACCGATTTGCGCTGGCCGGGTTCGAGCAGCATATCTTCGCTGGCATCAGGCAGATCACCGGCATCGACGCGGGGACAGGCGCGTTGCAGATGGCCCAATTCGCCCAATTCTTTGGGGGTCATGGCGATTTGATGTGGGCCGCGCCGGCCCAAGAGCGTGATGGTTTCCAGTTTGGAGGATTGCAAGGCGTCGAGCGCGTGTTGGGCAATATCGCTACCGGCAAATTCTTCGCGGGTTTTGGCCAAAATCCGCGCCACATCCAGCGCGACATTGCCATTGCCGATAACCACCGCGTGGCGGCCCGACAAATCGGGGGCCAAATCGGCAAATTGCGGGTGGCCATTATACCAGCCGACAAAGGCGGCGCTGCCGAAAACATTGGGCAGATGTTCGCCGTCCAGCCCCAAAGCCTTGTCATGCGGGGCGCCGGTGGCCAGCACCACCGCATCGTATAAAGATTGCAGCTCTTCTATGGAAATATCCTGACCGATGCTGACATTGCCGATGAAGCGGATATTGTCGGACAATGATACCGCTTCGTAACGCCGCGATACCCCTTTGATCGACTGGTGATCGGGGGCGACCCCGCTGCGGATCAGGCCATAGGGAACCGGCAGACGGTCAAAAATATCGACGCGGACGCCAGAACTCCAGTTTTTTTGGGCTGCTTCGGCGGTGTAATATCCAGCCGGCCCTGATCCGATTATCGCTATATGCAGCACTGTGGCACTCTCCCGCTCATTATTTGGGATAACATTGCCACTTGTGCAAATAGCGCAAGAAAAAAACGCTGCGGGGGTGCGTTTTTTTTGGCATTTTTAACCAATTTGCAAGCGCATATGGGCCATGTGAGCCTATGGCCAGAAATTTAGTGCGACAGGATATGAATACCCCCCCCAAACAGTCGGCGGTTGCGGCGGCGATGGCTGCCGCCAATGGGCGCAAGGGGCATACTGTTGAGGCCGCAACCCCGTCCAAGGGCCATGGCAGCATTTCTGCGGTGTCTGGCGCAGATTTTTTCTTGATCGCCAATGATTGGGCGATGATTGCGCCGGCCATGGCGGTGATATATTTGCTGGGTGTCTGGGCCGAAGGGGCTTTTCCAGCGGCAAATGCGACCATTCTGGCCTGTGTGGCGACGGTTTTGGCCTCGTTTGCCCGGTTGTTTATCAAATTTGAGCGGGTGCCGGGACGCAGCAGTGTGGCACGCCATTGGGCGATGATTATGGGGGTGGGTCTGCCCATGATCCTGTATGGGGCGTCGATCACCATCTGGCATCTGCAAAGTCCGCAGACGCCATTTGTGCTGTTTATCAGCATGTTGGTAACAATCGGTCTGGTTACGTCGATCACGTTGAAAGACCGCTTGCTGGCGGTGGTTATGGCGCAGACCTCGATTTGGTCTAGTTTGGCGATTGCCTCGGGTGAATTGGTGGCGATTGTCACATTGGGGCTTGGTTCGGTTTTTGGCTTGTTTGCGGCAGTGCGCCAGACCAAGTTGGACCATATTGCCCAGCAGCATCAACAGCAATTGGAACGCGCCCTGTTGCGCGCTGATGAGATTCTCGCCGATTATGAACAAACCGGCCAAGGCTGGTTTTGGGAAACCGATCGGCGCGGTGGGCTGACTTATATCTCATCGACGATTAGCAAGTTGCTGGGGGGCAGTGCCGAGGATCAGCTGGGGCGTCCCTTTACCGATTTATTCGTGATGGAGGCAACCGAGCAAGAGGGCGAACGCACTTTGCTGTTTCATCTGAATGCCAGATCATCGTTTCACGATCTGGCGATGCGGGCTGCGACAGGTGAGGCCGAGGAACGCTGGTGGTCGATTTCGGGGCGGCCAGTCTATGACAGCTATAGCAATTTTCTGGGTTTTCGGGGATCGGGTAGCGATCTGACCGAAAAACGCCGCAGCGAGCAGCAAGTGTCGCGTTTGGCGCAATATGATTCGCTGACCGGATTGGCCAACCGTTTCCAAATGTCGCAAACTTTGGAGAAAATTCTCAACGCGCCGCATTTGGAACACCGCAGCTGCACGGTGTTTATGCTCGATCTGGATCGGTTTAAGCAGGTCAATGATACGATGGGCCATCCGGCGGGGGATGCCTTGTTGAAACAGGTGGCGGAACGGTTGCAATTAACCGTGGGCAATATGGGCCGGGTCGGACGATTGGGCGGCGACGAATTTCAAGTGATTTTAGTTGGGCGCAATACCCAGCAAATTTTGGCCGATCTGGCGGTGCGGGTGATTGAAAACCTGTCGCAGCCCTATTCGATTGATGGTAGCCGCGTGACGATTGGCGCATCCATCGGTATTGCCCTGTCGCCCAATGATGGGGTGACATCCGAAGCGATCATCCGCAATGCTGATTTGGCACTGTATGCCGCCAAGGACCGTGGGCGCGGGGTGCATCATTTTTATGATCCCGATCTGCATAGCGATGCCGAAGAGCGTCGCCAATTGGAACAAGATCTGCGTGATGCGATTAGCAATGGCGGATTGGAGCTGTATTATCAGCCGGTGGTCTGCACGACATCGGAAACGATCACCGGATTTGAGGCGCTGTTGCGGTGGAATCATCCGGTCAATGGGCCGATGTCACCGGCCAAATTTATCCCGATTGCCGAAGATACTGGATTGATTGCGCCGATTGGCGAATGGGCTTTGCGCACCGCCTGCCGCGATCTGGCCAATTGGCCGGAAAGCGTAAGGGTGGCGGTTAATGTGTCGCCGCTGCAATTTGCCAATCCCGCTTTGCCGGCGATTGTCACCAATGCTTTGGCGGCGGCGCAGGTATCGCCCAATCGTTTGGAGTTGGAAATTACCGAAAGCGTGTTTCTCAACGATGATGCGCAGACCGAGGCGATGTTTGTTGCGTTGAAACGGGTGGGGGTAAGGCTGGCTCTGGATGATTTCGGCACCGGCTATTCATCATTGGGCTATTTGAAAAAAGCGCCGTTTGATAAGATCAAAATTGACCAGAGCTTTGTCCGGGGGGCGACCGTGCCCGGCAACCGCAATGGCGCGATTATTCAGTCTATTGTCAGTCTGGCCGAAGCCTTGCACATGGAAACCACCGCCGAGGGGGTGGAGACGATGGACGAGCTGGATTTGATCCGGACATTGGGGTGCAGCCATATTCAGGGCTATATATATAGCAAGCCGCTGAACCGTGAGCAGACCGAATTGCTGCTGAGCAAGCCCGATCTGTCGATCACTGCCAATGGCCCACGCAGCGCCCGCAGCCCGCGCCGCACCATGTTCCGCAAAATTATGCTGGAGCATGAGGGCAATTTGTATGACGCCACTATTCGCAATATATCCGAGCTGGGGGCTATGCTGGAAGGATTGTGGGATGTGCCGGAAAATATCATTTTTTCGGTGATTTTTGCCGATGATTGCAAGGTCAATGCCACGGTGCGCTGGAGCAATGATGACAAGCTGGGCGTGGCTTTCCACAAACGGATCGAATTTGATGCGTCGGGGCGGATTGAAATTGCCCGTGGGCCAAAAGCGGCGCTGGCCGTGGCAGCGGTGCCGGTTGAACCGCTGCGGCGGGTGGGGTGATTTGGGCGATACTGTGAT
>JBEAOQ010000367.1:0-4295 GCA_041164845.1 Pseudomonadota bacterium
GGCGCAAATGGCCGGTGCGGGTGACCAGCCATTCGCCGGGGTTGAGTGTGCGGGAATCGTCTGTTTCGGTGACGTGAACCAATGCCAGACGGGCGGCGAGTTGGGGCGGGCAGGCGGTGACATATTGCGCGAGATTATCGGCGACGGGTGAGGGGCTGGTCGCGGTGTTTCCGGTCCAAAACCGGCCGTCTTGTGCGGATTCGGGTGCGCCGAGCGGACTTTTGGCATCGCGGCCTAGCACGGCGGCAAGGGCGCGTTCATAGCCGGATTTTGCACGGATGTGATCGAGTGCCGAGGGAAGTCCGTGTTTGGCGGATGCTTGTTTGGCGCGGGCGTCGCGGTCGCGTTGCAAGGCTTGGAATTCGCGTTCGATGCCGGTGATTTCGGCCTTGGCGGCAGACAGGGCGGAAGCGGCGGAATCGCGGGATTCTTGGGTGGATTGTTTGGTAATTTGAGCGAGTTCGGCGGCTTGGCGTGATTGCACAAGCACGGCGGTCGCTTGGTCGCGTAGGGTGATGGCGGCGGCGACTTGGGCGTTGTGGGTGTCTTGCTCGGCGAAGCTGGTGATTTGTTGGTCTAGGCGGAATTGGTCGCTTTCGATGCGTTTAAGTCTTTGGATTGCGGCGTTTACTTCGGCATCATTGATCCGCCATTCGGCTTCGACACCGGCTTGCTGCGCGGTGGCGGCGGCGAGGGCGAGTTCGGCGGTGCGTGCGGAATTTTCGTCGCTTTCCAATCTATTGGCAAGGGTGGGGCGGCGGGATTCTTCGGATGCGAGCGAGTCTTTGCTGGCGGTGAGTTCGCGTTCCAAATTGGCCAGAGATTCGGCGGCATTGCTGGTCATGCGGTCGGCATCACCACGATCTTCTTCCAGTCTAAACCTTTGACGATCTAGGTCTTTTAGCCGCTGTTCGGCTGATTCCAATTGGCTGGTGAGGGTGGCCATGCGGTGGCCGTGGGCACTGGCATCGTCGCGGCGGTCGGCGAGAATATCGCGGGCTTCGGCCAAGGATTCGGCGGTTTTGATCTGTGCCGATTGGGCGGTTTTCAGGGCGTTTTGGGCCATATTTGCCGCTGTTTCGCAGGTTTCGGCTTGTTTGCGGGCCGTATCAGCAGCAGCGGCGGCATCACGCCAACGGGCGAAAATCAGCCGTGCTTCGGCCAATTTGATCCGATCTGACAGGCTGCGATAGCGGTCAGCGGCGCGGGCTTGGCGGCGCAATGCGGCGATTTGCGCGTCCAATGCCGCCATAATATCGTCCAAACGCGCCAGATTGGCCTCGGTGGCGCGCAGTTTTTGTTCGGCATCTTTGCGGCGGACGTGCAGGCCGGAAATGCCCGCTGCCTCTTCAAGCATGGCGCGGCGTTCGGCGGGTTTGGCGGCGATGACGGCGGCGATGCGGCCCTGACTGACCAAGGCGGGCGAGTGGGCGCCGGTGGCGGCATCGGCGAAGATTAGTGCGACATCTTTGGCCCGGACGTCGCGGCCATTGATCCGATAGGCGCTGCCCGCGCCGCGTTCGATCCGGCGGACGACTTCGAGTTCTTCGCGATCAGCATCATCGGCCAATAAGACGACTTCGGCAAAGCTGCGGGCTGGGCGTGTGGCGGTGCCCGCAAAGATGACGTCTTCCATCCCGCCACCGCGCAAACTCTTAGCGCTGCTTTCGCCCATGACCCAGCGGATTGCTTCGAGCAGGTTGGATTTGCCGCAGCCATTTGGCCCGACCACGCCGGTCAGGCCCGATTCAATGCGCAATTCTGCGGGTTCGACAAAGCTCTTGAAACCGCTGAGTTTGAGCCGCCGGATACGCATTGGTGGGTTTAACGTGCGCCAGCGCGTTGGAGCATGGGTTCGATTTCGGCCCAGGTGTTGACGCCGGATTTGCTGCCATTGATGATGATGGTTGGGGTGGATTCGATGCCATTGGTGCTGTATTTTTCGCTGTCTTTGGCGACTTTTTCGGCAGCGGTGAGGTTGGCGAGGCAGGCATGGGCTTGATCGCGTGAGACGCCGCGTGCGGCGAAGAAATCGGTATAGCCAAGCGCATCGGACAGGGCGACGAAGCGCTGGGCGGGGGGGAGCGATTGGGCGGCTGTGGCAGCGGGAATGCCTTTGGCCATGACTTCGTTCATGGATTCGAAATTGATATAGACCTGTTCGACCAGACCAAAATAGGCTTCCGGCGAGGAGCAGCGCGCCAGCACGGTCAGCGGCACATCCTGGGGATGGATGGCGAAGCTGCGGAATTCATAGGAGACGCGGCCAGAGGTGACGTAGCTGTCGACCAATTTGCGGAAGCCGTCTTGGGCGAATTTGGCGCAATGCGGGCAGGACAGTGAACCATATTCGAGCAATTTTATCGGCGCGTTGGGGTTGCCCATCAACATGCCACCATCAGCGGTGGCGGCGACGACATCGGGCCATGTTTTTCCAGCGGGCGGGGCAATTTTGTCGATTGCCGAACCATCGGCGGGGGCGACTGGTGCGGTTGAATCGGGTTTTTTGTCGCAGGAAGCGAGCGTGAGGGCGAGGGGCAGGACGAGGAAGGAGAGGGTTTTGCGCATGGGGGGGTTCCTGTGGTGTTTTTGGACTTATGGCGGGTGGTTTGGGGGTTGTCGAGGGGGGGGGATTAGGGTGGGCTGGTGGTTATGAAGTTTTATGCAACAGGAAGGAAAAAGAATGGATCGCGCTGAGGCGCAGAGACGCAGAGAAGGGGTTTTGAGAGGAAATGACAGATTTTGATATCAGAGGGAATATTATCCACCATCAGATACAGGGCTTTCGCTTATGGCCCTAAGAAAGCGGTTCACGCAGAGACGCGGAGGAAGCAGCGAGACGCAGAGGGGTTAAATTTATTTTCGATCCAGGAAATAGCATTCTCAACACATCCCAACACCTAAGTGCCTCCCTGCTTTCTCTGCGTCTCTGCGCCTCTGCGCGATCCAAATTTTTGCAAACATACGCGAAAGTTCTGGGTTTATTTGACACCCCCGCCCCCAACCCCCTCCCCTGAAGGGGTGGGGGCTTTTTGATGCCCTTCCCATTTGATGTTACATTCTGGCGTCTAGTTGGGGTTGGAGCAGGTGCCAATTGTGGGTGCCGGCGAGGATTTGGCCGTTGATCGCGAAGCTGGGGGTGCCGGTGATGCCGGCGGCGGTGTCGGCGTCGGTTTGGTTGGACAGGCGGTTGGCGAGGGCTTCGTTGGCCAGACATTTGTCGACAGCAACGCGGCCATAGCCCAGATTTTCCATCATTTCATACCAGTGCATATCAGCAGCAATGGCGCGCATCCGGGCAGGGATGGGGCCAGTGAACCACCGTTTTTGTATGGTGGCGTTGGATTTGCCGATATTGGCGGCCCAGATGTTTTGATTATGCAGGATGGCTTGGTGTAATTTGTAGAATTTGGCGGGGGGGGCGCAATTGACCAAGACGCCTGCCGCCAGATCGACCGGATCGCGGACATAATGGCGTATTTCGACACTGCCTTTGCCCGATGGGATGAAGGCCAATTGGATGGCGGCTTCGGATTCGGATTGGAAGGTGGCGCAATGGGGGCAGGTGTAGGAGAGATATTCGATCAGTTTGACCTTGGCTGCGGGGTTGCCGATAATATGCCCACCTTGGGGGCTAATGGCGATTTTTGTGCCCCAATTGGCGTTTACCGATTGTTTGGGGGTGGGTTGAGGTGGGAGGGGCGCGGCGGCGGTGAGCAGCGTGGAGACGGTGAGGAGCGCCAGTATTTTGCGGATCATAGGTTACTTTCGCTTTCGTTTTGCGACAGATTGCGGGCCAGCGATTCGAGCACAGCACGCAGTTCGGGGTCGCCAATATCGCGCAAAGAATCGCCGAGTTCGATCGGGATCGGTTTGAGATTTTGCGGAGCGGAACGGGTGGGGGTGACGGCGGGGGCGGCGACCTCGCCTTGGCGCAATTTGACCTTGGCCACCGCATTATAGCCGAAAAAGCGGTTCACCCTCTCGATAATCTCGGGGATGACGTGTTGGATGAACGGCGCATGGGCCGAGGTGACGACCAATTGTAGGATGCCGCCGGTCTTTTCACCAAAGGGAAAGCGGATGGATTCAGGCGCACAGGCGCGGGCGTGGTGGGGGCCGACTATTTCGGGCCAACGGGTGACGACGCTGGATTGGATAAAGCCGAATTTGCGAAAGGCGGTGCGGCCGATTTCGGGCATAAGATCGGCGATGGCGCGGGCTTGGCCACCGCGAGGACGAACATAGGGGCGCGGTTTTGGTTTGGCGGTTTTGTTTGGTGGATTATTGGGGGG
>JBEAOQ010000368.1:0-3360 GCA_041164845.1 Pseudomonadota bacterium
ACCGGGAAACTGATGGTGGAAGGCGGCATGTAAAAAACATAGGTCAGCGCCAAGGGCACCAATGCGGCCAGAGATGCACCTGCGCTTTTGGCATAGGTCAGCAGCATGGCGCGAATATCAAACAGCACCAGCGAATGGACAAAGCGGAAATAGAGCATCAACCAAGCCACGCCATAGATCATCCGGCTGATCGCCGCGCCCATCAGACCCCACCGGCAACCGGCGGCCAGCAATGTCACCGACATCAGCGTATCGACCATATTATAGCCCAGCACCTTGTTTATCTTGCCCATCAGGATTGGCATATCGGTATGCAGCGGCAGCGAGATGATGAGAATTTCCGACAGGGCAATAATCGCCAGCATCGGCGCTACATCGCCCCATGTCGGGCCATAAAGCAGGCGCACGACGGGTTCGGAGGCCAATGCCAGCCCCGCCATGCCCGGCCAGATTACCGCGCTGTAACCCGCGACCACCCGCAGATAGGCTGGGCCAAGCGGTTCACCCCGATCACGGATGCGGGCAAAGGCGGGGTAAAATACGCTGCCAATCGCCCCAGAGATCAGCATTCGGAATTGATCCGAGAGGCTGACGGCGCGGCTGTAGAGGCCGACTGCCAGCAGGCCGAGCAATTTGCCCACCACCATATCGGGGGTGCGCGAACCCAATGCCCCACTGCCGTATAACAAAGTCAGCCGCGATCCGGTGCTGAGGATCGGTTTGAGATTATCCAGCCGGATCGGCCAAGGCGGGGCGGGGCGCATATATTGGGCGATCAATCCGCGTGCGGCATTGCAGGCAAAGGTGCCCCATGCCAGGGCAAAGGCGCTGTAACCCATCCATGACAATGCCAAAGCGACGCTGCCTTGGGCGATGGCCCCGCCGACATGCACCGCAAAATGGCCGTGAAAGGCCATGCTGCGCCCCATCAACGCCATCGGCACCACCGCCAAAGGCAGTAGCAGATAGCCCGATGCGATAATCAGCATGATCGGCAAGAGTTTGGGTTGATGATAGGCATGGGCCATCGGCCAAGCGGCGCTGGCGATCAGGCCGGCCACGACAAAGGAAAATACCAGCGCCACGCTGCTGCATCTTTGTTTGGCTTCGGCGTCTACCACCTTCAGCCCGTTCATATAACGGGTCAGGCCAAAATCTTGGAGCACCGAGGCAACCATCGCGGCGGCAAGCGCGATGGAAAACAGGCCAACCTCGGCAGGGGTGAGGAAAAAGCGCGAGATAATTACCGAAGTAATGAATTGGATGCCAAAGGACAGATATTGCCCAGCCATCGCCCAAACGGCGGCTCCGCGCACCGACATTGCGGCGGGTTCGCGGCCACCATCTTCGGCGGCGGTGGGATCGGATACGGTGGTCATAGGGCTTTTGTCGTCAACAGAGTAAAGCACAAGCGCAAGGCGCGGATCGGTTCGCCATATTTGACCAGCCGCGCCACGGTGCGCCACATGCCTTTGCGGCTGCCGCCATCGCGCAAATGGCGTTGGATAATGGTAAAGCCTTCATCGCGCAGAGCTGCCAGCGAATGTTTCAGGCCATGCGCTACGGTGGCACGCAGCTGCTGGGCCACGCCGTTACGTTTGAACACACTATCCAACGCGGCAATGGGAGGGAGGTTTTCCAGCTTTTCGGTGGGGTCGGCGTTGCCGGCCATACGTTCATAATAGGCCAGCCGGGCAATCGCTGCACCAATCTGCTGGACGGTGGCGTGGCGGCTGGACACTTGTTCGGGATAATGGCGATAGCGGATCAGCCTGTCTGGCAGATTACCCAGCCGTGTGCAGGAGGCCAGCCGCAGCCACAGGTCCAAATCCTCGCAATGTTTGAAAGCGGCATGATAGCCGCCGACCGCCAGCACCACGTCGCGGCGATACATCACCGATGGATGACAGAGCAGCAGCGCGCCATGGTCAATTGCCGCCAGAAATTCTTCATGGGTTTCGGGATGCGGCGGCAGATGCATTTCGATGATCTGGTCTTTGTCGTCTATGTCATAGGTGCGGCTGCCGATAACCCCGAATTCAGGATGGGCATCGAGAAACGCCAGCTGTTTGGCAAAGCGTTCCGGCAGACAGATGTCATCAGCATCCATCCGGGCAATCAGCGGCGCACGTGATTGTGCAATCAGTTGATTCAGGCTGGCCACCAGCCCGCGATTTTCGCGAATGATTGGGCGGATGCGGCTGTCGCGCGCCGCATAGGCTTCGATGATGGCGGCGGTTTGGTCTTTGGAACCATCGTCCAAGATCAGAAATTCGAAATTGGTGTAAGTTTGGCTTAACACGCTTTCAATTGCCGGAGCGAGGAAGCGTTCGCCATTATAGACGCTCATCGCCACGCTGACTTCGGGCATGATATTGGCGATAGGAGAATCAGTGGCTGCCGAGGGCGCTTTGCGGATGTCGGTGTGTTTCATTGTCTGACCCGCATACAGGCTGGGCGTAAAGAAAGCGTTTGCGGCAGTTACATATGCAGCGTGGGCGGATGGGTGATGGGGCGGTGTGGATTGTCGGAAAGGCGCAGCATCGGGAAAACGGGCCAAAAAGCGATGCGCGAATCCGCTGATTCAGAAAAAATGTGCAATTTCAGTGTGATTTGCGGGGCGAGTCGCGCTATGATTCGCAAAATCCAACCAAATCACCCTGTTTGAAGGTTTAAGGTATCTAGTTTTAAGACTTATTTTTCAGTTATTTAGAAGTTTTTGTCATAAAATTGCAATTTGGTCGTTGACCACTGGGGAAGTCGCCCATATAGGCCACTCCACCGACGGGGAGCACTCGCTGAAACGCGAAACGAACCAACGGTCGCCAACATATACGGACAACAGTCCCCCGGTATCACAATCGGGGAGCCTTTGTTGTCCGCCTAATTTGTTGTGTGGCTCTTTGACATTGTTAGTTTAGATGAAGGGACATGTGGGCGACGGCGCCTGCTCCTAAGGCTTCAGGGCTTAGGGGGGCAGTTTAAATTAGTCGTTACCCGATAGTCACCATTGAGGTTCGCCTTGATGGATAATGGCTTACATGTCCTAACGTAACCATACGTTTAGACAAGTGCAGGGTAATAGACCCCTGAATTAATTTTACGTCAGATAGCGAGCTTAGGCTCGTGCTGTTGTGAGATTGGACACAAACTTGAGAGTTTGATCCTGGCTCAGAACGAACGCTGGCGGCATGCCTAACACATGCAAGTCGAACGAATTTTCAACTTCGGTTGAAAGTTAGTGGCGCACGGGTGCGTAACGCGTGGGAATCTGCCCCTCGGTTCGGAATAACAGTTAGAAATGACTGCTAATACCGGATGATGACGAAAGTCCAAAGATTTATCGCCGAGGGATGAGCC
>JBEAOQ010000369.1:0-3955 GCA_041164845.1 Pseudomonadota bacterium
TGCAGCCCCATCGCCAAAGCCAGCAACATCCCCGCCCATAATTCATGCAGCACAAAATAATAGCGATTCAGCCCCAAAGACGCACCCAGAAACATCAGCACCGTGCCAAACAACCGCTGGCGCTCCGAACAGGCCTCATCGCCCAGCCGCCGCCACCACGCCGCAATCACCGCCAACATCAGCGCCACTGCCGCCGCCATCGCAACCGGCGCGGAAGCATCGCCATTGACCCCCATCCACGCATCCAGATAGGCCAAAGTCGGCAACCGCACCGCAATCCCGGGCCGCACCGGATAGGCGGCCTTGCGGTGTTCGCTGACGATAAAATCATAGTAATTTTCGCCCTTGGCAATGCGGGCAATGGCGGTGTCATAGAGTTTCAAATCATCGTCACGCGGGCGGGCTTTGGCCTTGGCGACATCGGCATCACTGCCCACCGACAGCGGCGGCGGCGACGCCACTTCGCCCTTGCCCACGGTCAATGGCACAAAAGCCGAGGCGATCAACATGGACAGCATGGCAATCAGCAACCACAGCGCCCGCCCACGCGGATAATGCGCAAAACGATCCCATTTGGGCGGAATTTCCGCGCTCATGCCAACCACCCCAGATGAATCGCGGTCCATATCCCGCCTCCGCCAATCACCGCCCACACCGCATCACGCAGCCAGCTATGCGATCTGGCTTTGCCTTCCCACATCAGGGCAATTTCTGGCAAGGGCGCGGATTCGGGCGCGCCGCCTTTGGCTGGCACCATATCCTCCAACCGTTTGAGGACATCGGGCAGCCGCCGCAACAGCCCAGCCGCGCCGTGAATCCGGTTGGCCAACATCGCCTCTGGCCCCAGCTCATCACGCATCCAAGCCGAAACAAACGGCTCGGACACATCCCACATATTGATCTGCGGGTTCAAGGCGGTGGCCAGCCCTTCAACCATCACCATGGTTTTTTGCAGCAACAGCAAATGCGGCTGAACCTGCATATCAAAATCGCGGGTGATGGCGAACAATCCATCGAGCATCCCACCGACCGATAATTCATTGACCGGACGCCCGCGCATCGGTTCGCCCACGGCGCGCAAAGCCGAGGCAAAATCGGCCTGATTGTGATAGGCGGGGACATATTGCGCTTCGAAATGGATTTCCGCGACGCGGTCATAATTGCCAGTGGACAGGCCGTGCAAAATCTCACCCAGCCAGACCCGCGCCCGCCGATCAATCCGCCCCATAATCCCGAAATCTATCGCAGCAATCGTGCCATCCGCCTCGATAAACAGATTGCCTTGGTGCATATCGGCATGGAAATAGCCGTGCATGATCGCTTGGGTCAGAAAAGCGATCACCAGCCGGTCGGCCAGCTGTGGCAGATTATGTCCCGCCGCCAACAGCGCCGCGCTGTCAGAGATTTTAACCCCGTCAACCCATTCCAGCGTCAACACATGGCTATGGGTGCGGTCCCAATCAATCGCCGGAATCCGGTAATGTGGGATCGCGGCGGACAATTCGGCCAATTCGGATGCCGAAGCCGCCTCGCGCCGCAAATCCAATTCGCGCAGCGACCAGCGGCGCAGATTGGCAATAATCTGGCGTGGCCGCAGCCGCGCCACTTCGCCGCCTAATGCTTCGAGATGCGCCGCTGCCCATTCATAGGTCTGCAAATCGCGGGTGAATTTTTCGCGGATGCCCGGGCGCAACACTTTGACCGCGACATCGCGGCCATCAAGGGTGACGGCGCGATGCACCTGTGCGATGGATGCCGCGCCGACCGGCTGTTCGGCAATGCGGGTGAAAAGCGCGTCAATCTTTTGCCCAAAAGCAGCCTCAATTACGTTGCGAATTGCAGCAAAATCCACCGGCGGCAATCGGTCTTGCAATTGCAGCAAATTGCGCGCCGCATCTTCGCCCACCAGATCGGGCCGCGTCGCCAATGTCTGGCCCAGCTTGATCGCTGCTGGGCCAATCGCTTGAAAAGCCGCAGCATATTGCGGTTCACGCGGTTGAAATGTGCCAAACCGCGCAATCCGGCACAGACGGCGCACCGGTTTGGGCGCGGCGGGCGCATCTTCGATAATCCGCAGCGCGCCATGCTTGGCCAAAATCCGCCCCCAGCGCAGCAGGCGAAAAATATGGGTGAGCGATGAGGTCATGCCCCTATCTTCCCCTCCGCTTTTGGGGAAGGGCAATCACATATGGGAAATTAGCTAGAAAATAGGCACGCGGAGGCGCGGAGGCGCGGGATAAGCCTGCAAGTTGAACATCATTGTGCATAATAGGGGTGTTTTTGCGGCTGATGAAATTGTCACGAGAGTTTTGATAGCAGAAAAAATCCCTCCGCGCCTCCGCGCCTCCGCGTGAGATTGAATATATAATAGCCCTTCCACTAGGAGAAGGGCTGGGGGTGGGGTCTATCAACATACACAAACTCAAATCTTCCACCCCGAATGTATCGCCACCAGCCCGCCCATAATCGGTTCGACTTTGCTGCGGACAAAGCCAGCCTGTCCGATCATCGCGGCAAATTCATCCATCTTGGGGAAACGGCGGATCGATTCGATCAGATAACGATAGCTGTCGGCATCGCCCGCAATCGCCTGACCAATTTTGGGCACCAGATGATGCGAATAAAGGTCATAGGCTTCTTTGAATCCGGGCCATTCGGTTGTCGAAAATTCCAGACAATAAAACCGCCCGCCGCGCCGCAACACCCGATGCGCCTCGGCCAAAGCGCGATCAATATGGGTGACATTGCGGATGCCGAAGGCGATGGTGTAGCCGTCGAAAAAACGGTCGGGGAAAGAGAGTTCCTCGGCATTTTGCCGCGACCACACCAGATCATCATAGCCGCGATCAATGGCCCGCTCGATCCCCACATCCAGCATATCCTGATTGATGTCGGACACCGTCACCACTGCCCCGGCATCGGCCAGCCGGAAAGCAATATCACCAGTGCCGCCCGCCATATCAAGGAAGTTTTCGCCATCACGTGGTTTGATCCGGCGGATAAAGCGATCCTTCCACAAGCGGTGCATCCCGCCCGACATGGCATCATTCATCACATCATATTTGCGCGCCACCGATGAAAACACCGCGCCGACCCGCGCCTGTTTTTCCTGCGCATCAATGGTTTCATAGCCAAAGGAAGTTTGTTCGTTCATGTAGCGCGCTCTAACCGATAGTCAGGCAAATATACATCATTTTTCCGCGCGTTTCGCTTTTACCGGCGCCCAAGTAAATTTTTCCGCATCCGCCAGCGCCACTGCGCCTGTATCGGCCAGCGCCGCCACTTGCTCCGCCGCAAAACCAAGCGCGGTCATCAGCGCCAGCGTATGCGCGCCCAGCTCTGGCGGGGGCAGGTTTTCGCCCGCCGCACCTGCCGCCGCACCCGCAGCGCCGGGAAATTCCGGCACTTCGAAATCAAACCCGCGATAATCAAAATTGCGCAATTTGCCTTGCGCCCTTGCTTGCGGTGTTTCCAGCACCCGCTCAATCGGCAAAACCTCGGTAAAGCCCAGACCTGCTGCTTTCAGCCGCGATGATACCTCAGCCAAATGCAACGCGCCCACCGCCCGCCGCACCGCCGCCTCGACCCGTGTCCGCTGTTTTTTACGGTCACGCAATTTGGCCAGTTCGGCATCATGGGCTTCGGGCATAGCCAGCGCCTTGGCCAATTTCGCCCAATGGACATCGGTCAGCACCAGCAGATAGACCCAGCGATCATCCGCCGTCAGATAGGCGCCATAGCCAGGCATGGAAAATTCACCGCCGCCCTCTTTTTCGGGCCGGCCCAGCAGCTGGGTTTTCAACTGCACCCCTGCCAGATCACGCCCCGCGACATGCAGTCCGGTTTCATACAGGCCAATTTCAATCAACCGATCCGCTGGCGTAGGACTTTGCAGCATCATTGCCCCAATCACCCGGATCACCGCATAGGCACCGGCGAATTGATCGTGATAGGA
>JBEAOQ010000370.1:0-4414 GCA_041164845.1 Pseudomonadota bacterium
CTGCACCCTGATCGGCTTTGGCGAAGCCGCCTCGACCTTTGCCCAAGCGGGCAGTTGGGGCGCATCTGTCGCGGGCTATGATCTACTCCCCGCCCGCCGCTTGGCCATAACCAAATCAGGCCTCATCGCCGGCGATACGCCCGCTCTTGCCCTTGCCGACAGCCCGCTGATCCTATCCTTGGTCACCGCCGATCAGGCGCTGGCCGCCGCGCAAAATGCCGCGCCCTATATCATGCCTAACGCCATCTGGTGCGATATGAATTCGGTGGCCCCCACCACCAAACGCGCTGCCGCCGATGCCATTTCTGCGGCGGGTAGGCGCTATGTCGATGTCGCGGTTTTGGCTCCGGTCAACCCAGCGAAAATGGCGGTTCCGCTGCTGCTTTCTGGTGATGCCGCACCCGATGCGGCCCGCCAACTCGCCCTATTGGGCTTCAGCAATATCCGCATTGTCGGCAGCGAAATAGGCCGCGCCAGTGCCATCAAAATGATCCGTTCGGTGATGGTCAAGGGGATCGAAGCCCTGACCGCCGAAATGATGCTGGCCGCCGATGCCGCCGGTGTCAGTGATGAAGTTCTCGCTTCCTTAGACGCTTCCGAACAGCCGCAAGGTTGGCACACCCGCGCCGCCTATAACCGCGAACGCATGGCCAAACATGGCCTGCGCCGCGCCGCCGAAATGCAAGAATCCGCCAAAACTTTGATCGCGCTGGGGGTGGAGCCAATTATGACCCAAGGCACCATCCTGCGCCAGCGCGCTTTAGGAAACCACATATGACCCTGATAATCGACTGCCACGGCCATTACACCACCGCCCCCGAGCCACATAATGTGTGGCGCGAAGCGCAAAAAGCCGCGCATAAATCGGGGCAAACCCCACCCGCCTATCCGCACATTTCCGATGATGAAATCCGCGATACGATCGAGCAAAATCAACTGCGGCTGATCCGGGAACGCGGCGCAGATCACACCATCTTCTCGCCGCGCGCATCGACCATGGCGCATCACATCGGCGATCAATCGGTTAGCGAAGCATGGGCTGTGGCCTGCAACAATCTCATCGCCCGCGTCTGCGCGCTCTATCCCGATGTCTTCACCGGCGTCTGCCAATTGCCGCAAAATCCGGCATCCGACCTCAACGCTTCGATTACCGAACTGCGCCGCTGCGTCTCCGAATTGGGTTTTATCGGCTGCAATCTCAACCCCGATCCCGGCGGCGGACATTTCAACCATCCCCCGCTGACCGATCCCTATTGGTTCCCGATCTATGAGGCGATGTGCGAACTCGACGTCCCCGCGATGATCCATGTTTCGGGCAGCTGTAATGCCGGCCTCCACGCCACCGGTGCATTTTATATCGCCGCCGACACCATCGCCTTTATGCAGCTGCTGGAAGGCGATCTGTTCGCCCGTTTCCCCAATCTGCGCTTTATCATCCCGCATGGCGGCGGCGCGGTGCCCTATCATTGGGGGCGCTATCGCGGGCTGGCCGATATGCTCAAAAAACCGTCGCTCGACACGCATGTGATGAACAATGTCTATTTCGACACCTGCGTCTATCACCAGCCAGGGGTTAATCTGCTGGCCGAAGTGATCGCATCGAAAAACATCCTGTTCGGCAGCGAAATGGTTGGCGCGGTGCGCGGGATTGACCCGCAAACCGGCCAATATTTCGATGACACCAAACGCTATGTCGATGCCTTGCACATCCCAGACGCCGACCGTCACGCCATTTTCGAAGGCAATGCCCGTCGCGTCTTCCCTCTCCTTGACGCCAAATTGAAAGCACGCGGATTATGAATACCGACATCCACGCCTATCTCGCTGAACTCGAAGACATTCCCGGCACCCGCGTCTTCACCGCCGCCCGCGCCCGCCAAGGTTATCACCTCAACCAATTCGCCATGAGCCTGATGACGCCGGAAAACCGCGAAGCATGGAAAAGCGACGAGCGCGCCTATCTCGCCACATGGCCGATGAGCGATCCGCAAAAACAGGCGGTGCTGGCCCGCGATTATAACCGCCTGCTCGATCTGGGCGGCAATATTTATTTCCTTGCCAAAGTTTTCTCCACCGATGGTCTCAGCTTCCTACAAGCCGTCAGCACCATGACCGGCATGTCGGTCGAAGACTATCAGGCGATGATGATCGCCGGTGGCCGCTCACCCGAAGGCGTCCGTTCTATTTCAGGAGGCTATTAATATGGCACAGATCACCGCAGGCGTCGGTTGCAGCCACATCCCGCTGCTCGGCGTCGCCTCAGATTTTGGCAAAACCCATGAAGATTACTGGCGCAGCTGTTTCGCCGGTTTCGATTGGACCAAACAATGGGAAGTAGCCCAAAAGCCCGATGTCGTCATTTTGGTCTATAATGACCATGCCTCGGCCTTTGATATGAAAATCATCCCAACCTTTGCCATCGGCTGCGGCGAGCGTTACGCCCCCGCTGATGAAGGCTGGGGGCCGCGCCAAGTGCCCGATGTCATCGGCCACCCCGACCTCGCGTGGCATATCGCGCAAAGCCTGATCCTCGACGAATTTGACATGACCATCATCAATGAAATGGATGTCGATCATGGTTTAACCGTGCCGCTGACCATGATGTTTGATCGGCCCGAAGCATGGCCGTGCAAAGTCATCCCGCTGGCGGTGAATGTCGTGACCTATCCCCCGCCCACCGGCAACCGCTGCTGGGCTTTGGGCGAAGCCATCGCCCGCGCCGTCGCCAGTTACGGCGAAGATTTGAACGTGCAAATCTGGGGCACCGGCGGCATGAGCCACCAACTCCAAGGCCCCCGCGCCGGTCTGATTAACCGCGCATGGGACGCGTCCTTTCTCGACAAACTGTCTGGCTCCAGCGACGAATTGCGCCATATCCCGCATATCGAATATTTGCGCGAAACCGGCAGCGAAGGCATCGAAATGGTCATGTGGCTGATTATGCGCGGCGCTTTGGGCAAATCGGCACGCGAATTACACCGCCACTACCACGTCCCCGCCAGCAATACAGCGGTGGGGCATATTGTTCTGGAACCCACCTAATAGCCCTCTGCCCTTCAGGGGCGGGGGTCGGATACCACAAATAGCCCTCTCCCCTTTAGGGGCGGGGGTCGGATACCACAAATAGCCCTCTCCCCTTTAGGGGAGAGGGTTGGGAGAGGGGGACTCTCCACCATAAACCAACTGGGCCGGTGCGGGACTCCCCCTCTCCCCGGCCCTCTCCCCCGAGGGGGAGAGGGAGTTACACATGAGAATAGCACTTGCAGGCGCCGGCGCATTTGGCGAAAAACACCTCGACGGGTTGAAAAACATCCCCGGTGTCGAAATTACCAGCATCATCAGCCGCACCGGAGAACAGGCTGCGGCCACCGCTGCCAAATATGGTGCCAAACACAGCTCGACCGAGCTGGAGGATGCCCTATCCCGCGATGATGTCGATGCCGTCATCCTGTGCACCCCTACCCAAATGCACGCCGCACAGGCCATCGCCTGTATGGATGCGGGCAAACATGTGCAGGTCGAAATCCCCTTGGCCGACAGCTGGGCACAATCCCAAGCGGTGCTGGCCAAACAGCGCGAAACTGGCCTGACCTGCATGGTTGGCCACACCCGCCGCTTTAATCCCTCGCACCAATACGTCCATAACCGTATCATCGCGGGCGAGTTAAACCTGCAACAAATGGACGTGCAAACCTATTTCTTCCGCCGCAAAAACATCAATGCCAAGGGCGAAGCGCGCTCGTGGACCGACCATCTCCTCTGGCACCACGCCGCGCATACCGTTGACCTCTTCGCCTATCAGGCGGGCAAAATCATCCAAGCCAACGCCATCCAAGGCCCCATCCACCCAGACCTCGGCATTGCGATGGATATGTCGATCCAACTCAAAGCCGAAAACGGCGCGATCTGCACCCTGTCCTTGTCGTTCAACAATGATGGGCCACTTGGCACTTTCTTTCGCTATATCGGTGATAGTGCCACCTATATCGCCCGCTATGATGATCTGGTGAACGGCAAGGAAGAAGCGATCGACGTCAGTAAAGTCGCCGTCTCGATGAACGGCATCGAACTGCAAGACCGCGAATTTATCGCCGCCATCCGCGAAGGGCGCGAGCCAAACTCCTCGGTCGCCCAAGTGCTTGATTGCTATCGCGTGTTGGGCGAATTGGAAAAGCAACTCGCATGAAAACACAAGTCGCCATCATCGGTGCGGGGCCAGCCGGTCTGCTGCTCGGCCATCAGCTCCGCGCCGAGGGGATTGATTGCGTGCTGGTCGAGCGTCAGAGCCGCGACCACGTCCTCTCGCGCATCCGTGCCGGTGTCTTGGAATCCACCACCACCGGCCTGATGGACCAGCTGGGCCTGTCCAGCCGAATGTGGGCCGAGGGTCTGCGCGAAGATGGCTTTGCCTTGG
>JBEAOQ010000371.1:0-2903 GCA_041164845.1 Pseudomonadota bacterium
CTGGATTGGAACAGCCGCGTGGTATGGCTGATGGTGACGGCGGCGCTGTCGCTCAATTTGGGCTGGGTGATGCACCGCTTTACCAATGCGTCGCTGCCCTATGCCGACAGCGCAATAGCGGGGGCCAGCGTTGCCGCGCAAATTTTGCTGGGCTTTCGGCGGATTGAAAATTGGATTTTGTGGATCGTGATCGATATGGCGTCGATTTTGGTCTATATTAACAAAGGCCTGTATCCCACCGCAGGTCTGTATGGTGGAATGATGGTGATGTCGTTGCTGGGGCTGCATGAATGGGTGTTGGCGGCCAAACGACGGGTATGATCCGCATCTGTTTTCATGGGGCGGAAAGCACGGGGAAATCGGTGCTGGCAGCGGAGTTGCAGGCGGAATATGGCTGGCCATGGGTGGGGGAATATGGCCGTGCCTATTGCGAGGAGCATGGCACCGAGCTGACGATGCCGGATTTGCTGGCGATGGCGCTGGGGCAGGATCGGATGATGCGGGAGGCGCATATTTCCCCCATCCCTTCTGACGGAGGGGCTGCCCCTGATTCCCCTCTCCCCTTTAGGGGAGGGGCTGCCCCTGATTCCCCCCTCCCCTTTAGGGGAGGGGCTGGGGGTGGGGTCTCTCCAACTGACGCTACCTCCGAGCCAACCGACAGACCCTCCCCTAACCCCTCCCGCGAGCGGGAGGGGGACTTATCCGTGCTTATCCTTGATACCGATCCGCTGATGACCGCCGCATGGGCTCAGATGTTGTTTGGCGCGGTGCCTGATGTGTTGATGCAATATCAAAAGGCCGATCATTATCTGTTGTTTGATGCTGATGTGCCGTGGGTGGCCGATGGCACGCGGTTTTTTGGCGATGCGGATGCGCGGGCGACATTTGCCGCGCTGGCCGAAGAGATGTTGATGCGGGCGGGGGTGCCGTTTACGCGGATTTCTGGGGATTGGGTGCAGCGGAAGGCGGCGGTTTTGGCGGTGATTGAGGATATTCTGGTATCCAACAACCGTTCGTCCTGAGCTTGTCGAAGGATAGTATTTCTTTGTTTCGGGGGTGGGTAAGAAGGACGGCCCTTCGACAAGCTCAGGACGAACGGGGTTTTATCTACCCAATTGCTGGCCCAACCATCAGCGCAAAGCGATGCGCACCCAATCCGGTAAAACGGCGGCGGGTGAATTTCCAGCCGCCTGGGGTGCGGATCAGATCGTCGTTGTAATATCCCATGACTTCCAGTGCTTCATCGCGGCCCCTGAATTTGCCGCATTCGCGCACGGTGGCGCGGGATGTGGCGGTGTCGCCATCCACGCTGATAATCGCGGGCGAATTGGTCTGGATATAATAGGCGAATTGGCTGACAAATCCGGCCATGAATTTGGCCATGTTTTCGCGGCCTTGATGAACGCCAGCGACACCTGCATCCCAAATGCCGTCCTCGGTGAAACATCTGGTTACTTGGTCGAAATCGCCGATGCTGGAGCCTTCGGCATAGATGCTGTGGAGGGTTTGGATGGCTTGATGATCCGTCATTATTTGGCCCTTTTTGCGGTGACGATGTAGTTTAGCGAAAGATCGTCGGAGATATGCAGCCCCTTGGCGGGTGACCAGCCGATGCCGCGTGGTGTGCCCATGGTCAGGCCAGATTCGGTGCAGAAATCGCGCAGTTCATCCGGGGTGATGAAATCATGGTGGTGGTGGGTGCCGCGTGGGATCATCCCCAGTCTTTCTGCGCCTTCGACCAATAACAACCGCGATTTGGCGGTGCGGTTGGGGGTGGACAGGATCATCAGACCTTCATCGGCCAGTGCGGCGGTGAGCGCAGCGAGGAAGGCGGATTTATCAGCGACGTGTTCGATGACCTCCAGCGCGGTGACGAGGTGGAAATTGGTAAGGGAGAGGGCGGCGATGTCGCCGTGGAGGTAGGTGATTGTGGCGTTTGTTTGAGAGACCCCACCCCCAGCCCCTCCCCTAAAGGGGAGGGGGGAAGCAGGGGCAGCACTTCCACCAGTGGGGAGGGGGGATAGTAGCCCCATCATCGCGGCATGATCGGTTGCGGCGGCGATATTTTCCGCTGCGGCATCGACGCCGGTAACCTCTGCGCCCAAACGCGCCAAAGGTTCGCACAGCAGGCCCGCACCGCAGCCGACATCCAGCGCCTGTTTGCCGGATAGCGGGCGAATCTGGCGCGAATCAGTGGGCCATTTTTCATCAATCGCGGCGCGGATAAACCCCAGCCGCACCGGATTTAACCGATGCAGCATCGCCGATGAACCCTTGGGATTCCACCAATCCGCCGCCATTTTGCCAAAATGTGCGGCCTCGGTGGGGCGAATGGTGTTGGGGGATGTTGCATTATTCATGCACCATCCCTAACAGGGCCGCCGCTCAGACCCAAGAGCTGGATATAAATAACGGGAGCGCATTTTGGCCCGCATTGTGATGAAATTTGGCGGCACGTCGATGGCCGGAACCGAACGCATACGCCGCGTCGCGCAAATCGTGCGTCGACAACAGGCGGCGGGGCATGAGGTGGCGGTGGTGGTATCGGCGATGTCGGGTGAGACCGATCGGCTGGTCAATTTTTGCCGCGAGGCCAATGCCCTGTATGATCCCGCTGAATATGATGTGGTGGTGGCATCGGGTGAACAGGTGACGGCGGGGCTGCTGGCGCTGACGTTGCAAGCGATGGGCTGCAAGGCGCGCAGCTGGATGGGCTGGCAATTGCCGCTGAAAACCGATGATGCCTATGCCAAGGCGCGGATTGATAGCATGGATGCGCCGGACCTGCTGGCGGCGATGGCGGCGGGCGAAATTGCGGTGATACCGGGCTTTCAGGGGATTTCACCCGAGGGGCGGATTACCACGCTGGGTCGCGGCGGATCGGACACCTCGGCGGTGGCAAT
>JBEAOQ010000372.1:0-5085 GCA_041164845.1 Pseudomonadota bacterium
CTAAGCATAATCATCGCCAAACACAGCGACAAAACTTTGCGCTGACTGGATAATCCGCCCAAATCGGTAATATTTTCAACGGGATTGCCATCGGCATCCTTCAACATCAACACCGCGACAAAACCACCCAGCGACATCACCACATAAATCGCCAGATAGACCAGCATCGCCGAGGCCCCCTGCGGCGTGGCGCAAGCCAGACCCACCAGCATAAAGCCAACATTGTTGATCGAGGAAAAGGCCAGCAGCCGCTTGATATTACTTTGGCCAATCGCCCCCAAAGCCCCGACAATGATCGAAGCCAGCGCAATAAAAACAATCACTTGCTGCCACGCATGGCTCTGACTGCCGAATGCCGACAGGGTGACACGCATCAACAAGGCCAAAGCCGCGACTTTTGGTGCGGTGGCAAACAGGGTGGTGACGGGGGTCGGTGCACCTTCGTAAACATCGGGCGTCCACATGTGAAACGGCACTGCGCTGATTTTGAACGCCAAACCAGCCAGCATAAAGATAATGCCAAACAGCGCACCATGCGACAGTGGCCCCTGCAATGCGGCATGGATTCCGGCGAAGGACACGCTGCCGGTAAATCCGTATATCAGGCTGATTCCATAGAGTAAAATACCGCTGGCCAGCGCGCCGAGGACGAAATATTTGAGGCCCGCTTCATTGCTGCGTTCATCATTGCGCAGGAAACTGGCAAGGACATAAGCGGCCAGCGAGTTCATTTCCAAGCCGATATAGAGCGCGATAAGATTGGTGGCCGAAACCATCAACCCCATGCCAAGTGCCGCAAAAATAACGAGAATTGGGTATTCTGCGCGCATCGAATTTGTGCGTTCAAAGAAAGCGGGGGCGATGATAAGCGATGCCGCTGCCGCGCCATAAATCAGGATTTTGGCAAAGGATGCAAAGCTGTCCTCGCTGAATTGCCCATAAAAAGCAGAAGCTTGTTCACCCATCACAGAGTTGCAAAGGGCGGGGCAGGACAATATTGCGGCCAATGTTAATGTCGCCACGGCGGCCCATGTTATCAACCGCGATGCCTTGTCACCGCCCCATGCCGCCCATAATAAAAGCACCAAGCCAGAGGCACTTAGCAGATCTTCGGCGGCCATTAACCGCAGGGAATTTGCCCAATCCATTATTCTGCGCTCGCTTTATGTGTTGGATTTAAGGTGGCATTAGCGGGCGGTTTAGGCGCGGTTAGCGCGCTATCGCCCTCTGGCTTGGCCCGGGCCAGCCGCGCATCCAACGCCGCAATATCGGCGCGGATCGGCGCGATAAAGCTTTCAGGATAAATCCCCGTCCACAAGACCGCTACGGCAATCGGCACCAATATCGCCATTTCGCGCGGCGAAAGGTCGCTCATCGCCGCCGCATCCGCATTTTTTTGCACGCCATAGGCCACGCGGGCATAGAGATAGAGCATATAGGCTGCGCCCAGAATAATCCCCGTGGTGCAGACCAAAGCCACGGTGCTGGACAATTTGTAAATCCCTGCCAGCGCCAGAAATTCACCGACAAAACCGCTGGTGCCGGGCAGCCCGACCGAGGCCATGGTAAACAGCATAAACAGCACAGCATAGCGCGGCATATTGATCGACAACCCGCCATACCGGTCAATCTCGCGCGTGTGCAGCCGGTCATAAATCACCCCGACACAAAGGAACAATGCAGCCGATACCAGCCCGTGGCTAAGCATGACAATCACCGAGCCTTCCAGCCCCTGACGGTTAAACGCGAACAGCCCCACCGTAACAATCGCCATATGCGCAACCGACGAATAGGCGATCAGCTTTTTCATATCATGCTGCACCAGCGCGACCAGCGACGTGTAAACCACCGCCACCATCGACAGCGCGAAAATCAGTGGTGCATGCAATGCGGATGCTTCGGGGAACATCGGCAGCGAGAAACGGATAAAACCATAGCCGCCCATTTTCAACAGCACACCGGCCAGAATTACCGAACCCGCCGTGGGTGCCTGAACATGGGCATCGGGCAACCATGTATGCACCGGCCACATCGGCATTTTCACCGCAAAGCTGGAGAAAAAGGCCAACCACAGCCAATTTTGCGCATGGGGCGGGAAATCATAAGCCATCAATGTCGGGATGTCTGAGGTGCCCGCTTCCTGCATCATCCACAGCATCGCAATCAGCATCAGCACCGAGCCAAGCAGCGTATAGAGGAAGAATTTATAGCTGGCATAAATGCGATCCGCGCCGCCCCAAATGCCGATAATCAGATACATCGGGATCAGACCGGCTTCGAAAAAGATGTAAAACAGCAGCAAATCCTGCGCCGAAAACACCCCGATCATCAGCGTTTCCATCAGCAGAAATGCCGCCATATATTCGCCAACCCGCTTGTCTATCGCGGTCCAGCTGGCGAGGATGCACAGCGGCATCAGAAACACCGACAGCATAATCAGCACCAGCGCGATACCATCAATGCCCAAAGCCCAGTTAAAGCCAGCGAATAGCGGCAGATGTTCGGTAAATTGCCACTGTGGAACAAGAGACTCTGTGCCGCCGATTGTATAATTGGCCCAAAGCAGTAGCCCCAGCCCAAAATTGGCCAGAGTGGCGATCAACGCCACTTGCCGCGCCACAGCCGCCGATGTGAACAGGCACACCAGCGCACCCAATAGGGGCACCGCCAGCATGAGCGTAAGGATTGGAAATTGTGTCATTAAAACTTCGTTTCCCTCGGCTTCGCTCGGGATAATCCCTCGACTTCGCTCGGGATGAGCGGGGTGTGGGGGACGAGCGGGGTTTGGCTGTGCGGGTGTTGATTGAATTTACTCATCCGACCATGGCCCATGTCACCGCGCCAACCAGACCTAGCAACATCACCAACGCATAAGAGGTGAGGTAGCCCGATTGCAGTTTTTTCGCGCCAGCCGACCCTTTAACCACCAGCCAAGCTGCGCCATTGGGGCCGAAACGATCAATAATCCCCATATCGCCGATCTTCCAAAATTGCCGCCCCAACCAAAACGCAGGCCGGACAAAGAGAAAATCATACAGCTCATCAAAATACCATTTGTTGAACAGGAATTGATACAGCACGCCGATCTGTTCGACACAGGCCGCAGGGAGTTTGGGGTTTTTAATATAACCATACCAGGCAATCACCAGGCCGGTCAGCATCACCGAAAACGGTGCCCAAGCGATGGCAGCAGGCACATGGTGCATGGCATGGATCAAATGTTCGCTGAAACCGATGCTGCCCTGCCAAAATTCACCCGCGCCTTTACTGATAAAGGCGTGATGAAACAATGCACCGGCAAATACTGCGCCCAGCGACAAGAGGCCCAGCGGAATCAGCATCGTTGGTGGGCTTTCATGCGGGTGATAGCCTAGGGTGGGGTCGGGGCGACTATGCGCGGGGTCATCATGCGCGTGCCCATGATCGTCATGCCCATCATGCGCGGCATGTTGGATATGTTCCGAACCCGCCCAGCGCGGCGTGCCGAAGAAGGTCAGGAAAATCAACCGCCAAGAATAAAAACTGGTGAGCAAGGCGGCAAAAATGCCGATAAAGCTGGCGATAATCGAGAGGGTGGAGCCGCTGGCGAAGGCGGCCTCGATAATCGCATCCTTGGAATAGAAGCCGGCAAAGCCACCCAAATCGGCAATGCCAACGCCGGTAATCGCCAAGGTTCCGGCCATCATCGCCCAAAAGGTCAGTGGGATTTTTTTGCGTAAACCGCCGTAAAACCGCATATCCTGTTCATGGTGCATGGCATGGATCACCGACCCTGCGCCCAAGAACAACAGCGCCTTGAAAAAGGCATGGGTGAACAGATGGAACATCGCCGCCCCCGGCGCACCAACCCCCGCCGCGATGAACATATAGCCCAGCTGGGAACAGGTAGAATAGGCGATAACCCGTTTGATGTCCCACTGCGTTGTCCCGACCGTGGCCGCAAAAAAGCAGGTGGCCGCACCGATAAAGGTGATAAAAGCCATGGCATCGGGGCTGGTTTGGAACAAGGGCGACAGGCGGCAGACCATAAACACCCCCGCCGTGACCATGGTGGCGGCGTGGATCAGCGCGGAAACGGGGGTTGGCCCCTCCATCGCATCGGGCAACCATGTGTGCAACCCCAATTGCGCCGATTTGCCCATCGCGCCGATAAACAACAGGATGCACAACACCGTCATCGTATCAAACCGGTGGCCCAGAAAGCCTATCGTGCTACCAGTCATATGCGGTGCGGCGGCGAGAATTTCAGGGATCGACACGGTGCCAAACACCAGAAACACCCCGAAAATACCCATCATAAAGCCGAGATCACCGACGCGGTTGACCACGAAAGCCTTGATCGCGGCGGCGGATGCCGATGGTTTGCGAAACCAGAAACCGATCAACAGATAGGACGCCAGCCCTACCCCTTCCCAGCCAAAAAACATTTGCACCAGATTATTGGCTGTAACCAGCATCAACATGGCAAAGGTAAACAGCGACAAATAGGCGAAAAAACGCGGTTGATCCGGGTCTTCGGCCATATAGCCCCAGCTGTAGAGATGGACCAAAGCCGACACCGAGGTCACCACCACCAGCATAATCGCGGTCAGCGTATCAACGCGCAATTCCCAATTAAACGACAAATCCGCCGAATGCACCCATTGCAAAACCGGCATAACGCTGGATTCTGCGTGGCCGCCGACAAAGGACAGAAAAATCGGCCAGCTAAGCGCGCAGGACAGGAACAGCGCGCCGGTGGTCAGGGATTTGACGGCGGTGTTGCCCAGCGCACGATTGCCCAAACCGCCGATAAAGGCGGCCAGCAGCGGCAGAAAGACGATGAAGTGGATGGATTGCAACGGAATTACCCCTTCATCCGATTGACATCAACGACCGCGATAGACCCGCGATTGCGAAAATAAATCACCAAAATGGCCAGACCAATCGCCGCTTCGCCAGCGGCAACCGTCAACACAAACATCGCGAAAATCTGGCCGGTGAGGTCATGCAGAAAGGCGCTGAAAGCCACCAGATTGATATTGACCGCCAGCAGGATCAGCTCAATCGCCATCAGGATGACGATGATATTTTTGCGGTTGAGAA
>JBEAOQ010000373.1:0-6490 GCA_041164845.1 Pseudomonadota bacterium
TGCTCATCGTGAGTAACCTGCCACCATTCTCCCGGAAAGCGTTGTGTAAATGCGGTATACAGTTGTGCGGCAACCAAAAACTTGCGGGCACCATTTGTTGCCAGCAGGTATAAAATATCAGCCCCATAAGCGATCGCCTGATTAACCGGAATCGTCCACGGCGTTGTCGTCCAGATCACCGCGTAGGCACCGACCAGTTCCGGCACATTCGGGCAATGCGTAATTTCAAACGCCACATCAATCTGCGTGCTCGTGATGTCCTCATATTCCACCTCGGCCTCGGCCAAGGCAGTCTTTTCCACCGGCGACCACATCACCGGCTTGGCCCCACGATATAATTGCCCGCTTTCGGCGAATTTCATCAGTTCGGAAACAATCGTCGCTTCGGCCTGAAAATCCATCGTCAAATAGGGATTATCCCAATCGGCATTGACCCCCAACCGTTTCAGCTGTTCACGCTGTTTATCCACCCAGCCCTGGGCATAAGCGCGGCATTCGGCGCGGAACTCGACCGGATCAACTTGGTCTTTATCCAGTTTCTTCTTGCGATATTGCTCTTCCACCTTCCACTCAATCGGCAGACCGTGGCAATCCCACCCCGGCACATAGGGCGCATCTTTGCCCAGCAGCGATTGCGTCCGCACCACCATATCTTTGAGAATATGGTTGAGCGCATGGCCGACGTGGATGTCGCCATTGGCATAGGGCGGGCCATCATGCAGGATGAATTTTTCGCGCCCCGCACGTGTGGCCCGAATCTGCTGATAAATCCCCTCATCCTGCCACTTGGCCAGAGTAACCGGCTCCTTTTGCGGCAAGCCAGCCTTCATCGGGAAATCCGTTTTCGGCAGAAAGACGGTGGAGCGGTAATCTTTTTGTTCGGTCATGCCGGTGCGCCTAGGAGATTTCGCGCCACATCGCAATCCAGCGCCATCTGCGCGGTTAAATCGGCCAGATTGTCAAATTTCACCTCACCGCGCAGGAAATGATGCAGCGCCACCTCGATCTCTTGCCCATATAAATCCTCGGCAAAATCAAAAAAATACGGCTCTAGCAATTCTTTGGGCGGGGTAAATGTCGGGCGGATACCCAAATTGGCCGCGCCGTGTAAAATGCGACCATCGGGCAATTTGCCCGTCACCGCATAAATGCCATAGGCGGGGCGCAGATAATTGCTCATATCCAGATTGGCGGTGGGATAGCCAATGGTGCGCCCCAGCCTGTCGCCGCCCTGCACCATGCCGCGAATCGCAAAGGGCCGCGTCAACAGCTGGGCCGCGCCTATCGGATCGGCGTTTTTCAGATGGCTGCGGATGCGGCTGGATGAAATCGGGCCATGTTCATCATGGACCGCGCCGACGGTGCGGGTTTCCATGCCCTCGGCCTGCATCAGTGCCAAATTGCCGGCGCGGCCCTTGCCAAAGGTGAAATCTTCGCCGGTGACAATCCCCGCCGCGCCGATATGCTGATGCAAAACTTGGGTAATCCAGTCCTTGGCCGGCATATTGGCCATGCCCGCATCAAAATGAAACACCAACATCGCATCGGCCCCAGCTTCGGCGAAATAATCCTGTCGCTGGTCCAAACTGGTTAGGCGAAAAGGCGCGGCATCGGGTTTGAAATGGCGCACCGGATGCGGATCAAATGTGGCGACAATCGCGGGACGGCCTTCCATCCTGGCCCAGCGGATCACTTCGCCGACCACCGCCTGATGCCCCAGATGAAAACCATCAAAATTGCCCAGCGCCATAATAGCTCCGCGCATATCGGCGGGAATGGGAGCGGTATTGTGCAGGCGGATCATGCCGCACCCTTTATCAGCGAGACGAAACTATAGGCTGGTTTACCGCCTTCTGCCGCATGATCCTCGCGGGAAATTTCCTGCCAATTATTGCCAAACTCCGGCATAAATCTATCACCCGCGACATCGGCATGAATGTCTGTCAGCTCGATCCGTGTGGCATAGGGCAAGGCCAAAGCATAAATTTCCGCCCCGCCAAAAATGATGATCTGCGGCGCATTGGCCAATTTCAGCGCGGCGGCAAAGCTATGCACTACCTCTGCCCCATCGGCGTGCCACGCGGTATCGCGGGTAATCACAATATGGCGGCGACCCGGCAGAATCCCCGGCAGCGATTCAAAAGTTTTTCGCCCCATCACCAGCGGCTTGCCCATGGTCAGGCTCTTGACCCGCCGAAAATCCGCCGGAATATGCCACGGCATCGCCCCGCCAAGCCCGATAGCGCGATTGGCCGCCATTGCCGCGACCAGCATAATTTCACTATGGCCATTCATGCCCGCGTTAACCGCGTGACATGGCCCATTTTGCGGCCATCGCGCATCGTGCCTTTGCCATAAAGATGCAGATGATTGGCGCCGTCGGCCAGAATTTGCGCCCAATTATCAGCCGCATCGCCGATGATATTGTGCATGACTACCGATTGTGCCGCCAGCCGACAATCGCCCAGCGGCAGACCGCAAATCGCACGGATGTGATTTTCAAATTGCGATGTCACCGCGCCTTCGATCGTCCAATGGCCGCTATTGTGAACACGCGGGGCCATTTCATTGACCACGGGGCCGTCAGCCGTGGCGAAAAATTCCAGCGTCAGCACCCCGACATAATCCAGCGCCGCCGCTACCTTTGCCGCCAGTTCGCGGGCTTCGGCCAGTTGAGCCAGAATAATCGCGGGCGCGGGCACGATGGACGTGGCGAGAATCCCGTCCGTATGGATATTATGCGCCGAATCCCAAAACCGGATTTCGCCATTGGCGGCGTGGCAGAGAATCACCGAAAATTCGGCGGAAAATTGCACGAAACCCTCATAGATCAGCGGTGCATCGGGCAAATCCAGCGCCGCCAAATCGGTGTCTGCATCAATCCGCCACTGCCCCTTGCCATCATAGCCATCGCGCCGGGTTTTGAGGATACCTCTGTGGCCCACTTGGGCAATCGCTTGCGCGAGATCGGCGGGCGTATCAACCGTCGCAAATTGTGCCGTTCGCCCGCCCAGCTCGGCAAAAAATTGCTTCTCCGCCAAACGATCCTGACCAATTTCCAACGCCCGCGCATTTGGCAACAGCTTTGCCCCCAAAACCGCCAAAGGCTCCACGGGCACATTCTCAAATTCAAATGTCACCACATCGCAAGTCGCGGCAAACCGCGCCATTGCCGCCGCATCATCCCATGCGGCACAGGTGAATTTCGCCGCAACCTCGGCCGCGATGCTGTCCGCTTCCGGCGCATAAATATGCACACAATAGCCCAGCTGTGCTGCCGCCACAGCCAGCATCCGGCCCAGTTGGCCGCCGCCCAAAATGCCGATGGTTGCGCCGGGGGGAATCATCTGCGCCAAACTCACAATTCTAAACCGGTCTTGCCGCCACGCCCGCGCTTTGGGCGGCGCGCAGGGCTTTCAGCCTTTCGGTCAATTCCCGATCATCACCCGCCAAAATTGCCGCCGCCAGCAATCCGGCATTGGTCGCGCCCGCCTCGCCAATCGCCAATGTTCCCACCGGAATCCCCGCTGGCATTTGCACAATCGACAGCAAACTGTCCTGCCCCGACAAGGCTTTGGATTGCACGGGCACCCCCAGCACCGGCAGATGGGTCATGCTGGTCACCATGCCGGGCAAATGCGCCGCGCCGCCCGCGCCGGCAATAATCACCTTGAACCCAGCATCTGCCGCACCTTTGGCAAAATGCACCAGCCGATCCGGTGTGCGATGTGCCGAGACAATCTGCGCGTCATAGGCGACGCCCAGCCGGTCGAGAGCATCGGCGGCGCATTTCATTGTCGGCCAATCCGATTGGCTGCCCATGACGATGGCAACAAGGGGTTTAAGCGCAGTCATCTCAGCGTTCCGCCAGATAATAACGGTCCGTCGCCGTCAAATTATCATCCAATTCATAGACAATCGGCTGGCCGGTGGGAATTTCCAATCCGGTGATGTCGTCATCAGAAATACCCGACAAATGCTTGACCAGCGCCCGCAAACTGTTGCCATGCGCGGCGATTAACACCACCTCGCCGCTGCGCAATGCAGGGGCAATCGCGGATGTGTAATAGGGCAAAACCCGCGCAATCGTGTCTTTCAAACTTTCGGTATTGGGAATGGCAATTCCGGCATAACGCGGATCGGATGCCAGATCGAATTCTGACCCCGCATCCAACACCGGTGGCGGAATATCGAAACTGCGCCGCCATATTTTCACCTGATCTTCGCCGTGCTGGGCGGTGGTTTCAGCCTTATCAAGCCCGGTCAACCCGCCATAATGCCGCTCATTCAGCCGCCAATCTTTGATCTCGGGAATCCAGCTGCGCCCCGCCGCATCCAGTGCGAAATGCAAAGTGCGGATCGCCCGTGTTTGTAGGCTGGTAAAGGCCAGTGTCGGCAACAACCCCTTGTCGCGCAACAATTGCCCAGCGGCGCGGGCTTCGTCCTCGCCCTTGGCGGTCAAATTCACATCCCACCAGCCGGTGAAACGGTTTTCAAGGTTCCATTGGCTTTGGCCGTGGCGAACAAGGATTAAACGAGGCAAGGGGCAGCAGCTCCGCAATATGTTTGTAAGCCGCAGCCCTAGCCAGTTGGCGGCGCTTTGGGAAGGGTGCTATCGGGATCATCTGCATTTTGCGCCATTTCCCGCGCCTGGGCTTTGCGGCGGTGCAGATTGGCGCGCAATTGGGCGGCAAGGCGCGCTTTGCGCTGATCGGGCTGGTTCGGGTCGGTCACATTGCTATTTTGGCGGGAAAATGCGCAAATCTCAACCCCCCGCTTGACAAACATTCCCCCCACGGCCAATAGCGCGGCGCCCGTTGCGTGCCGGTTGATGCGCGCAGATGTGGGCTGCTGTAGCTCAGTGGTAGAGCGCATCCTTGGTAAGGCTGAGGTCGGGAGTTCAATCCTCCCCAGCAGCACCATTTTTGGTGTCAGGTAAATATCGCGATATGGGCGGGTTAGGTTTTGTTAACCATACTTACCTAAACCCTGCGATAAATACCTAAATTAGCGCGGGGCCATGCGGTGAGTGAATGTAATCCCATTACACAGGGCGAATTGCTGGGCAATGTCGGCACACCCGATGTCTCGATCATCATGCCCTGCCTGAATGAGCTGGACAGCCTGCCGCATTGCATTGCCAATGCAAAATCTGCACTGGCGGAAATGGCGCTGCAATTCGGCCTGTCGGGTGAAGTGGTGATCGCCGATAATGGCTCCACCGATGGCTCTCAGGCTTTGGCCGAACGGCTGGGTGCGCGGGTGGTGGCGGTGGCGCGGCGCGGTTATGGCGCGGCTTTGATCGGCGGATGCAGCGGCGCACATGGGCGCTATTTGCTGATGGGCGATGCCGATGGCAGCTATGATTTTGGCGATGGCGTGGCGATGATCGGGCGGTTGGTCGATGGCGCAGATGTCTGCATGGGGTCGCGGTTTTTGGGCGGGATTGCCCCCGGGGCGATGCCTTGGAAAAACCGCTATATTGGCAATCCGGCGCTGACCGGCGTGCTTAATCTGTTTTTCAAGAGCGGGATCAATGACGCCCATTGCGGGATTCGCGCGATTACCAAACCGGCATTTCTGCAATGCGATTTGTCATCCTTGGGTATGGAATTCGCCAGTGAAATGGTGATTAAGGCATCGCTTCGCAAATTGCGGATTGACCAAGTTCCCGCGACTTTATCGCCTGATTTGCGTGATCGCGCCCCGCATTTGCGCCCGTTTCGTGATGGTTGGCGGCATTTGCGCTATTTGCTGATGCTTAGCCCAACTTGGCTGTTTGGCGTGCCGGCCTTGGCGGCGCTGCTGACCGCTACGCTGATTTTTGTGGTGGCGCTTTGTGCGCAATTTGGCCTGATTGCCGACACGCCTTTTGGCACCAGCTGGACGATTATCGCGGGATTTTTGATGACCGTCGGCCATCTGGCGGGAATACTGGCGCTGGCCACCCATTTTTACGGGGTGCGGCAGGGTTATCGGCAATTGCGCCCGATGCTAGCGCGAATCAGCACTTGGTTGCGGTTGGAAAATGCCCTGATTATTGGGGTGGGATTGATGGGAATTTCGGCGGGGGCTTTGGCGGCTATCGCTTTGCGCTGGTCGGCGGGCGGCTTTACTGCATTGCCGACGACTTTGCCGCTCATTCTGGCGGCTGCGACGGGTGCCATGGGGATGCAGACCATTTTGGGCGGTTTTATGCTGGCGATTATCGCCGGACATGATGCAAAATTCGCCGAAAATATCACCGCAGCCTAATGCCGCGCCTGTTCGCCACAGCCCCGCGCTATCTGGCGATCAGCCTGTTTTGCTTTCTGTTTAATAATGCGCTGTTACTCCTGTTGGCGCATTGGCGGCTGCATTATACGCTGGCGGTGGGGCTGTCATTTTCCATCCTCACCCCGCTCAGCTATGGTCTGCATATGGCTTTTACCTATCGCATTGCGCGTGGTTGGGCCTCGTTTACCCGCTATGTTGCGGCGCAAGCGGTCAA
>JBEAOQ010000374.1:0-2679 GCA_041164845.1 Pseudomonadota bacterium
TCCATATTTGTTCGAAAAGCGCAAGGGGTGTAAAAAAACTTTTCCCCCTTCTCTTTAGGGGAGGGCAATCGCATGTGGCCGTTAGAAAGGGGTTCACGCAGAGACGCGGAGGAAAAAGAGAGACGCAGAGGGGGTTTGGCTGGATGAAATCCGATAAATTATAGTGTTTTCGATGCTGGGAATAACTATCTCAACATTTCACAACACCTTCGCGCCTCCCTTCTTCTCTGCGCCTCTGCGTGAACCCCTTCTTCTTTTCCTATCGGCCATATGCTATAGCCCCCCTGCCTCAAGGCAGCGACGCACTACTTGGCAGCTTGCTGGCTAAATCGGCAAGCGACCAAGCGTCAAACACTCAACCCACAACATTCATCGGTATCGCCGCGCCAGCCCCAACCCGCGCCGCCATCGCCGCTGCCCAAGTTTGTCCGCCAACCACCCCATCTGCATACAGGCCTTTGGCTTTTTGCAATTTCACCACCGCCGCTTTGGTGCCTGCGCCAAAATCACCATCCGCGTTTAAACCCAACAGGGTTTGCAACTGTTTCACGGCATCGCCCTTGTCGCCAATACGCAGCACCGGATTGGGGTTTTCGCTACGCGCCCCGCCTTTGCTATACAGCAAATAGGCCGCAGCCATTTTTTCATCATAATGGTTTTCGGCATAGCCAGACCCATTATAGCCGCTGGCAAACCCCTTCCAATTGAGATTGCGCAGCTCATCATCCAGATGGTTTTTCAAAATAAAGCCGACAAATGCATCCAATTGGGTGGCCGGACTATGGACCATATCCTTCACAAATGCCTCAACATCGGCATATCCCGCCGCTTTGCAATTAAACCCCATGACCTGAAACGCCCCCCAACTGGCGGATTCCAAAGCGGCTTTGCGATCAAGCGCGATAGCCTCAGCCAAACGGTCATATTCTGCCGCACCGCCGCTATAGCCACGCGGTTGCGAATTGGAGATTCCCGAATGACCCGCATCATAAACGCCATTGGTGCGTTTGTGAAAAACATGCCGTTCAAACAGGATTTTCGGGCGGCCATCGGCCAAATATCCGCCGCCATTGCTTTCCACCTTGGCTACCGCCCGCACCGCAGCGACAGAGCAACCAATTTTCTTGGCGGCGCGTTCAAAATCGGCGTCGGTCAGCGGGGTGTCGGTGCCGGTAAATTCATCGGTCATGGCGAATCCTTTCCAATATCACATAAGAAACACAGCCTATTATGAAACCCGCAGATAAATCCGTGATCCAGATCACGCGACTCGATGTTTGTCTGATGTTATCGGTAACACCCATAAAAACAATGGTTTTATTCTTACGAAATCGCCAAAGCCCGCGCCCCAACCTCTCCCAACCACATCGCCCGCACCCGCCAAACCTGCGCAATCACATCTGCCGCCAATGCCTCATCGGGCGGCCCCTCCGCCGCCACCTGCCCGCGATCCAACACCAACACCCGATCCGCAAAATTCATCGCGGCGGCCAAATCATGCATCACCAAGACCACACCCACACCCGCATCGGCCTGTATCCGCAATTTGCCCATCAATGCCGCCGCATGGGCCAAATCCAAATTGGCCAATGGTTCATCGGCCAAAATCCAGCGCGGCGCACCCGCCAAAACCCGCGCCATCAACGCCCGCGCCCGTTCACCGCCTGACAATTGCATCACCGGACGGTGGCGCAATTCCGCCAATTCCATCGCCGCAATCGCCGCATCCACCGCAGTTTGATCCTGATCTCGGAATGGCAATCGCCCCAAAGCCACCAGCGCATCCACCCGCAAATCCCAAGCAATTTCGGCGCTTTGCGGCAAAAATCCGATCATTTGCGCGCGTTTTTGCGCAGGATACTGGGACAGCGGCGCATCATCCAGCCGCACCCCCCCCGTATCTGGTGCCAGTAACCCCGCCAAAACATGCAACAAAGTCGATTTCCCCGCGCCATTCGGGCCGCAGATCGCCGTGACCTCTCCGGCCCGAAATGCCGCCGAAACCCCAGCTAAACGGGTCGATAAGGATATATTATGCGCTGCTAACATCACCCCCAGCCCCCGCCATTTTTGCGCATCCGCAGCAGCAACATCAGGAAAAACGGCGCACCCAGCAAGCTCAAAGCGATCCCCAGCCGCAGTTCTCCGCCGTTCAGCGGCAGAATCCGGCACAGGCAATCCGCCACCAACAGCAACAACGCCCCGCCTAAGCTACTGGGAATTATCAAGGAACTGGGTCGCCTATCGGTAAATCCGCGCAGCAAATGCGGCACCATCAGCCCGACAAAACCAATAATCCCCGCCACCGCCACCGTGGCCCCAACCGTCAAACCAACCCCGATAATTATCAGTCCTAACAGCCGCCCAGGATCAACCCCCAAGGACCGTGCCGCCGCATCGCCCAAGGTCAGCGCATCCAGCGACCGCCCCGTAGCCCGCAAAAAACCCAGCCCCACCGCGATCAATGGCCCGGCAATCCACACCTCGGCCCAGCTGCGATCAGCCAAAGCCCCCATCAACCAAGTGACGATTTCCGACAGGGCAAAGGGCGATGGGGCCAGCGATATGGCCAGGCTCATCAGCGCCCCCGACAGGCTGGCGATCATCATCCCCGCCAAAGTAAACACCGCAAAACCGCCGTTTTTGCCGGCAATCAGCCCCAGCAAAGCCATTGCCCCC
>JBEAOQ010000375.1:0-5850 GCA_041164845.1 Pseudomonadota bacterium
CACCATGCACAATACGCTGGCCGGATTATCAGCCCCGCGCAGAATATAATTTGTCACCAATGCGCCGGTAAATTCGCTGTGTTTCAGGCAATAGCCATCCTCTTGCCCGCTGGTGGTCAGCACACTGCGCCATTCATCGCTGGCGCCTCGGCTACCGCGCATCAACGCCATACGGAAACCAGCCTCTAGCAATCGCGCCGTATTTTCGGCGCGTTCCAAATAGCGGAACATCCAGAGGATGCCATTGGCGGTTCGGCCTAGCATGATACAAACTCTGCGCTCATTCGGTTAGCACCCAACTGTCCTTGGTGCCGCCGCCCTGTGATGAATTGACCACCAGCGACCCTTTTTTCAATGCCACCCGGGTTAATCCGCCCGGCGTAATCTCAATGCCATTGGGCGACATCAAGACAAAGGGCCGCAGATCGACATGGCGCGGAGCAAGCCCGCTTTTGGTGAAGATCGGCACAGTGGACAGGGCCAAAGTCGGCTGGGCGATGTAATTTTCCGGCGTGGCCCGCAGTTTGGATTCAAATGCCGCCAGTTCTGCCCGTGATGCGGCGGGGCCGATCAACATGCCATAACCGCCCGACCCATGCACCTCTTTGACCACCAGTTCAGACAGATGATCCAAGACATAGGCCAGCGAATCACCCTCGGCACAGCGCCAAGTCGGCACATTTTGCAACAGCGGTTTTTCGCCGGTATAAAATTCGACAATCTCCGGCATAAAGCTGTAAATTGCTTTGTCATCGGCAATGCCGGTGCCTGGCGCATTGGCAATGGTGATCCCGCCCGCCCGATAGACATCCATGATCCCCGCCACCCCCAGCATGGAATGCGGGTTAAAACTCATCGGGTCTAAATACTCATCATCGACCCGCCGATACAGCACATCAATCGCTTTCCAGCCTCGCGTGGTGCGCATGGCGATCCGGCCATCGACGGTGCGCAAATCGCTGCCTTCGACCAATTCTGCGCCCATTTGATCGGCCAGAAAGGCATGTTCATAATAGGCCGAATTGTAAATCCCCGGTGTCAGCACCGCCACCACCGGACGTTCGCCAGCAGTTTTTGGCGGCGCGCAAGCGGCCAGCGACCGCGCCAATGCACGGGGGTAGTCCGACACCGGCGCCACCGCCATTCGCGAAAACAATTCCGGAAACATCGCCATCATGGTTTCGCGGTTTTCCAACATATAGGACACGCCGCTGGGGGTGCGGGCGTTGTCCTCTAAGACCATAAAATCATCGGCGCCGGTGCGCACCAGATCAATACCAACGATATGGGTATAGACCCCACCCGGCGGGGTAAAGCCGACCATTTCCGGCAGAAAAGCAGCATTATCGCGCAGCAGTCTTTCGGGAAAGCGCCCTGCGCGAATAATCTCACGCTTGTGATGGAGATCATGCAAAAAAGCGTTCAGCGCCCGCACCCGTTGCTCAATCCCGCGCGTCAGCTTGGTCCATTCGGCGCGGCTGATGATGCGAGGAATCATATCAAACGGGATCAGCCGTTCTTGCCCAGCATCATCACCATAGACATTAAAAGTAATCCCCGTGCGGCGGAAAAACCCTTCGGCCTCTTTGCCCTGATTGCCCAGCCATTTGGCATCTTGCGCATCAAACCATTCCCGATAGGCGGCATAGGCTGGGCGCACCACACCCGATGCATCGCACATTTCATCAAACAACGGCGGGTCATCATAGAAAGGCTTGGCTGATTGGTTCATCTCTTCCCCTTTTACAATATCAGATTGCCCTATTCCCGCGCACTTGCCAATACCCAAAAATGCTGCACTTGCGAAGAAATTTCCATCGCCGCTGCGGTGACTGTCCTGCCGCGCCATCGTCGCCCGCCCTGAGCCTGTCGAAAGACTGTTCTTCTTAGCCTTGCCATGTAACAACGGGAGACAATTTTACATCAAGGAACCCCAATGCCCAATACCCATACCGCCCGTGTTCCCAGCCTGCCCCGCGAAGAATGGACCGATCCGGCGCGTGAAGTCATGGCATTTTGGGGTGAGCCGAATGCGTGGGAAGAGGGCAGCAAAACCAATATTATGAATATGATGGCCAATCACCCCGATTTGGGCATGGCCTATAGCCTGTTTGGCAAACATATTATGATTACCAATACCACACCGCTCCGCGCCCGTGAACTCATCACCATGCGGGTGGCTTGGTTGGTCAAATCCGAATATGAATGGCACAATCATGTCGGCTATTGTTTAAATCTGGGCATGAGTTTGGACGAAATCGCCGCGATCAAAACCGGTGCCGATGCCCCCAATTGGAACGTGGAAGATGCCGTGGTGCTGCGGGCGGTTGATGAATTGGTGCTTGGCAATGATTTATGCGATGCCACATGGGATGCGCTGGGCGGCTTTTTTGATAAACGCCAAAAAATGGATTTGGTGCTTATGGTCGGTCATTATGTGATGACCAGCTGGTTGATAACCGCCGTGCGGATGCCATTGGACGCGCATTGCGACCCGATTGGTTGGGATCTGAAAACCAAATCTGGACGGGTGCCAAAACGCACCCAGAAACCCGGCGAAACCGAGGATTGGGCCGATAATCGGGGGTATGATTGAGGTCAAAATTTGCGCCAACCGCTGCGCGACATATTGTTTCACCAAGCCTATCCAAAGAAGGGCGAGGCTTGCTTCGTCTGCGTTACCTATGCGCGAAAGCGTAAGGGGATGCGGGGATGAACCAAGCCATTCGTGTTGGCACGGGATTAAGCGCGCAGGATGAGCGGGCGATTTGCGCGGTGCTTATCGCCTATGCCACCGGGATTGACCAGCGCGATTGGCCGCTGTTCCATTCGCTGTTCACCTTTGATTGCGAGGCTGATTATGGCAGCTTTGGTAAGTGGCACGGGGCCAGTGCCATCACCGATTATATGAAACAGGCCCATGTCGATCTGGGCCAGACGCTGCACCGGATTAGCAATATTGATCTGCGGTCGGCGAATGGGGGGGTGCATACGCGGTGCTATGTTGATGCCTTGCTTGGCCCGATCAACCAAGGAGGGCCGATCCACCGTGGCGTTGGCTGGTATGAAGACCAGTTCACCCGCACGGCCAGCGGTTGGCAGATAGCCAGACGCCAGTTTCACGCGCTCATACTAGAATGAGCATGACGGCATGACCAGCCTAGCCGGAAAAATTGCCGTGGTTACGGGGGCCTCATCGGGGATTGGCGCGGCCACTGCGCGCCGTTTGGCGGCGGCGGGGGCGCGGGTGATGTTGGTGGCAAGGCGGCGTGATCGGCTGGAAGAGCTGGCGGCGGAGATTGGTGCGGCAGCCACGGTGTTGGCGCTGGATTTGGGCGATGCGGGGGCAGCGCAGATTTTATACAATGCCGCCACCAAGCGGTTTGGCGCGGTGGATATTTTGATCAACAATGCCGGAATTCTGCGCACCAGCCATGTCGATAGTTTTGATCTGGCCGAGTTGGAACCGCTAATCGCGATCAATTACACCTCGGTGGTGCGCAGCAGCCTATTGTTTGCGCGGCACATGAAGGCCAATAGCGATGCAAAACAATCGGGGGGTCAGATTGTTAATATTTCCAGCATCGGTGCCAGTCTGACTGCGGCGGGAACCGGGGTTTATGGCGGGCTTAAGGCGGCGTTAGAGCGGTTTACCGATGTGTTGCGGATCGAGCTGGCGGGCAGCGGGGTGCGGGTTGGCCTGATTGCCCCGGGCACTACTACGACGGAAATTTTTGCCGATATGAAAAGCAAGGGCCAGCCGGGCTGGGACGAATTCATCCCGCCGATGGTGCCCGATGATATTGCCAAAGCGGTGATATTTATGTGCGAGCAGACCGGCAACGCCAATGCGGCTAGGTTGCATATATATGCGACAACCGAAGGGTTTTAATCAATCCAACCGACCATATGCCGACATATCGAACGGGTTGAAGGCATCGCCGCGTCGCGCCTTGCCGATCCAATCCGCATCCATCAGCGCGGCGCGGCCAATCGCCACCAGATCGAATTCTCCAGCGGCAAAGCGGCGGGCGACTTCGCCCAGATTATCCAACACTTTGGTCGGCTCGGCAAATGAGCTTTGCAAATCTGTGTCAAAGCCAATGCCGCCGACGGTCATCACCGCTTTGCTGGTTAATTTGCGCACCCAGCCGGCCAGACCCATATCCGAATCGGCAAAAGCTGGGGCATCAAAATGCCGCGTCGAAACATCGAAAATATCCACCCCAGCGTCCGCCAGAGCGCCGGTTATCACGGCCAATTCTTCGGGTGTTTCCGCCAGTTTTGCCGCGTAATCCTGCAATTTCCATTGCGACAGGCGGTAGATGATCGGTTTGTCTTTGGGAATGACCTGACGAATAGCGCGGACAATTTCGCGTGCCAGCCTGGTGCGCCGCAGCAGATCGCCGCCCCATTGATCGCTGCGATGATTGGTTTCGCGCCACATAAAACTGTCGAGCAGATAGCCATGCCCGCCGTGGATGGCGATGGCATCGAAACCCAATTCATGGGCCGCTGCGGCACTGCGCGCATAGCCGGCAATCACTTCGGCAATATCGGATTCGCTAGCAGGCAGGCCTGGCTGCTTGACCGCATCCAGATAATCAGGCGGCACCATTGCCTTGTCAAATGGCCCCCAAATGCCAGACGGGCTGAGCGAGGGTGCAGCCGGATGTGGGCCAGTTCCACCCAGCCGGATTGGCCCCATGTGCCACAATTGCGGCGCGATTTTGCCGCCAGCGGCATGGACTCTATCAACTATAGTTTTCCAGCTGGTCAGCGCCGCATCACCATACATCAGTGGCAAGGCAGCGCCGCCGGTGGTGCCATCGCCCAAGGCCGAGGGATGGTCTGGGCCGACACCTTCGGTTATCACCAAGCCCATGTTTGTGCGGCGGGCGTAATAATCCGCGACCTCTGGCACCGGCACGCCATTGGGGCTGAAATTGCGGGTCATGGGCGACATGACAAAGCGGTTTGCCATGGTCAGCGAACCACAGCTGAAAGGCGTGAACAGGGGGGCCAGTTCGGCGGGCATTCAGGCGGCCACGATCTTAATCACCGATTGCGGACAGGCATCCGCCGCTTCGCGGGCCAAATCTTCTAAGCCAGCGGGGACTATGGCATCATCGACATAGACAATGCCGTTTTCGTCCAGCTTGAACACATCGGGGCAGATGTCCGCACAGACGCCATAGCCGCAGCAGGCTGGTTTATTGACAGTGACCTTGAGTTTTCCCTCTCCAGACATGGAATATTCCTCTCTTTCCTTTGTTGCGATGAAACTTACACCTTGAACAAATTTAATTCAATCTGTATAACGCGAATCACAAGAAAAATTTGGCTGAGGAGATGATCGCCATGCTGCAACACGCAAGTTTGGTTCTGCGCGACGGAACCACCCTCGATGATCTGATTATGCGTGACATCAACGAAGTGTCGCTGCGCGTGATGACAGATGAAGAGCTGTATGGCCATGAGATGGAGCGGATTTTTGCCAAAACATGGCTGTTGCTGGGCCATGAAAGCGAAATCCCCAAATCGGGTGACTTTATTGTCCGCGATATGGCCGAGGACAATGTGATTATCGCCCGCGACCGCGATGGCAGCGTCAATGTCTCGCTGAATGTCTGTCCGCATCGCGGAATGCGGGTGTGTTTAGGCGAGGCGGGCAACAAGCCGATCCACCAATGCATCTATCACGGCTGGGCCTTCAAGCCGAATGGCGACTTTATCGGTGCGCCGATTGAGAAGGAAAAAATGCATGGCAATGATGTTGATAAGGCGACGCTAGGGCTGAAAAAGGCGCGGGTTCATTCCTATGGCGGGCTGATTTTTGCCACGTGGAAT
>JBEAOQ010000376.1:0-3580 GCA_041164845.1 Pseudomonadota bacterium
CCAAGGCCGTTTTTCCCCCGCGCCAATCGCCATAATCATACCTTGCGGCGGGTTAATCACCGCTTCAAACTGCTTGATCCCCATCATGCCCATATTCGACAGGCTGGCGGTGCCGCCCTGATATTCCGATGGTTGCAGCTTGCCCGCCTTGGCCCGCGTTGCCAAATCACCCATATCCTTGGAAATGGTCGCCAGTGATTTGCCACCGGCATCGCTGACAATCGGAGTAATCAATCCGCCGGGAATGCTGACCGCCACCGAAATATCGGCACGGCTATATTGGCGCAGGACATCGCCAGCAAAAGCGACATTGCACGATGGCACCTGTTCCAACGCCAATCCCAGCGCCTTAATCAACATATCATTGACCGACAGTTTCACCCCCCGCGCCGCCAAAGCATCATTCAATTCACCCCGCAGTTTTAACAAGCCATCCAACCGCACATCTACCGTCAAATAAATGTGTGGCACCTGTTGTTTTGACTCGGTCAATCGCCGCGCAATGGTTTTGCGCATGCCCGACAGTTTCACATCGGTGAAGGGAATGCCAAAATCTGGGATAGTATCGGTTAATTTGCTGGATGAGGCCGGTGCAACTGGTGCCACCGCTGGCGTTGTGGCGGGCTTTGCGATTGGCACGGCAGCCACAACCGCGCCGGCCTGCACCGCCCCACCCTGCACAGCATCGACATCCGCTCGAATGATCCGCCCATTTGGCCCAGTTCCCGACACCGCCGCCAAATCAACCCCCTTATCCGCAGCCAACCGCTTGGCCAAAGGCGAAGCAATCACCCGAGCTTCGGTGGATTTTGTCGCCACCATCGGCGTTGCCTTTGCTTGTGCAGGAACAGCGGGCGCAGGTGCTGCCGCCACGACCGGCGCAGCCACTTTCTCCGCCACGTCCTCATCTTCGGCCTGCAATGTGGCAATCACCGTGCCCACTTTCACATCATCATCACCGGCCGGAATGGCAATCGACAGAATCACCCCTTCATCCACTGCCTCAAATTCCATCGTAGCTTTGTCGGTTTCAATTTCGGCCAAAATATCGCCCGAAGCGACGGAATCCCCGACTTTTACTAGCCATTTGGCCAATTTCCCCTGTTCCATCGTCGGCGACAAAGCGGGCATTTTAATCGAGATAGGCATGGTCAATGCAATTCCTTCTTTATCCGCCCCATTTGGCGAATTTACGCCGCATCGGCAAGCAGCTTTGCACCTGGATCCGCATATTGCTTGCGTTGCATAGCTATGCTGCATTATCATCACCTTGGGGAGCAACGTCATGCGCGTATATCTGGTCATCATGGATGAAACCGACGAAGCCAAGGTGGCGCTGCGTTTCGCCACCCGCCGTGCCGCCAAAACTGATGGCAAAGTGCATTTGCTGGCGCTGATTCCACCGCAACCCTTTCTGGCCTTTGGCGGAGTCGCGGCCACGATCGAAGATGAAGCACGCAGCCGTGCCGAAGTTCTGGTCACCAGCGCGGCGGGCAATGTCTTGTCCGATGGCGGCCCTATGCCTTTGATTTCGGTGCGGGCTGGCGAAGGCGTGAAAGTGGTGCGTGATTATCTGGCCGAACATCCCGAAGTCGCGGCATTGGTGCTGGGCGCGGCCAAAGAAGGCGGCCCCGGACCATTAATTGCCCATTTTTCCGGCGGCAGTGCGGGTAAATTGCCTTGCCCGCTGTTTATCGTGCCCGGCTGGTTGGCCGATGACGACATCGACCGGTTGAGCTGATTATTTCCGCTTGCCCTGATGCCGTATGTTCCCCGGCCTGCCGCGTTTACCCACCGGATGTTTGCCTTTCGCTTTCAACGCCAAAGGCCGCCCGCGCCGCTCAATCGCCCTGCCCGCGCCTTCTTCGGGTTCAAATTTCAATGCGCCGGTCAACGGATTGGCTTCCGCCAATTTCAAGCGTAAAATCAATCCTATCGCAAATGTGGTGCCGGTGGAATCGCCACTCAATGTCTGCGCCCGCTCATCATAGGAAAACCGCTCATCACCCAGCACCGAAATCGGCAGCAAACCGTCTCCGCCCAGTGCAATAATCGTCGCAAACAGGCCAAATCTTTGCACCCCCGTCACCCGGCAATCAAACACCTGCCCCACACGCCCCGCCAGCCACGCCGCAACATAGCGGTCGGTGGTTTCACGTTCGGCCACCATCGCCCGGCGTTCAGCGGCGCTTATCGCTTCGCAAATCGGGGTTAAATTTGCCCGATCCCGCTCCGACAGTCCCGATAGCGCGGGCAAATCCGCCTTGGGGGCGGGCTGTTCCAGTTGAAACGCCTCGACCAAAGCCCGATGCACCAGTAAATCCGAATAGCGCCGAATGGGCGAGGTGAAATGGGCATAAGACCCCAAAGCCAGACCAAAATGCCCAGTATTGCGCGGGCCATAATAGGCTTGCGTCTGGCTGCGCAGCACCGCCTCCATCATCAACGGCTTTTCCGCTTCATCGGTGACATCGGCCAACATCCGGTTAAACAATGCAGGGGTTATCACCTGCCCCAGCGCCAATTTGCGATCAAATGTCGCCAGATAATCCTTCAACGCCAATAATTTCTCGCGGCTTGGCGGTTCATGGTCACGATAGACCACCGGCGCTTTTTTGCTTTCCAGCGCCTTGGCCGCCGCGACATTGGCGGCAATCATAAAATCCTCGACCACGCGGTGGGCATCCAGCCTGTCACGCAAGGCAATTTCGGTAATCCGGCCCTGCTCATCCAGCATCACGCGGCGTTCGGGCATATCCAAATCCAGCGGCTCTCGCGCCGCCCGCGCCATGGCCAAAGCCCGCCAACAGGCCCAAAGGTTTTGCAGATTTGCATCGGGTTTGTCCGAATCCACCCGCTCTTGCGCCGCTTCATAGGCAATAACCTCGGAAATCCGGACAATCGCCCGGCTAAACCGCCATGACGTCACCCGTCCTTGCGCATCAATCACCATATGACAGGCCATCGCCGCCCTAGGCGCACCCTCTTTCAGCGAACAGACATCCGCCGACAGCACCTCTGGCAACATCGGCACTACGCGGTCGGGAAAATAGCAGCTATTGCCGCGCAACCGCGCCTCGCGGTCAACCGCGCCGCCGGGCCGCACATAAAACGACACATCGGCAATCGCGACCACCGCCCGAAAACCGCCCTGATTATCCGGCGCATCATCCGGCTCGGCCCAAATCGCATCATCATGGTCACGCGCATCAATCGGATCAATCGCGACAATCGGCAGATGGGACAAATCTTCGCGGGCATCGCTGCTTAACGGCAATTTCGCCGCCAATTCGGCCTCATCCAGCGCCGCTTCGGGCATGACCTGCGGGATGCCGTGTTTGTGGATGGCAATCAGGCTGAAAGCACGCGGGGCCAGCGGATCGCCCAGCACCTCGGTCACTTTGACCCCCGCCCGCACCGACCGGCCAGCGGGTTCGGCAAAAACCAAATTCCCCGCCTCTGCCCCGCCCAAATCACCAATCGGCGATGCATGGCGTTCGCGTTTATCAATCGGTGCCAACCAAGCCTTACCTGCGCCATCAATCTCGACCACACCCATAATCTGATCGGCCCGGGCGGG
>JBEAOQ010000377.1:0-5089 GCA_041164845.1 Pseudomonadota bacterium
CCCGCAATAGGCCAGTTTTTGCAGAATATTATAGCGCAGCGCCGCCACGCCGGTGGGGAATTTCAACTGGGCGTGTTCTTTTATATCATGCCACAGATGCGCCGGATGCCATTCGGCGGCGGTGATATGCAGATCGCGCCGGATATGGCCGTTCCACAGGGCGCGCAGCAGAAAAACCAGCAAAGCAAAGGCCAAAACCAAAGCAAATGCCAGATGCCAAACCCGCGCATCGGCCAGCGAATAATGGCCGGGAATGGTCATCCAATAGGGAAAGGCGCTTTCTTGACCCTTACCCAGTTCCAGCCACGCATGGTCAAAATTGGCGCCATATTGCCCCCAATAGAGGCGCGGATGGGCGTTGAAAATCATCAACCCGCTCATCAACATCACCAACAAAGTCAGCGCATTGATCCAATGCCAGATGCGGGTCGAGAGGCGGTGGCGTTTGACCAAATCGCCGCCTTGGGGAGAGGAGTCCAGTTGCTGCATGCGGTGCTCCTAAATGCGAAAATAAGCGGATTAACTAGGGTATTCGCAATCTTATCCGATTTGGTTTCAGGCGCTAGAAATATTTTAGACCAACAGCCATATGAACTGATACCAAAGTTCGTTGATGATGACTCATCGACCCGTCGGGAGACAGGGTGGACGGCTATGGGTTGGAATCATTGATCCTTGGTATGACTCGTCATCCCAGACTTGATCTGGGATCCAGGTAATAACGAATGAGATAGCATTCCTGCGCAAGGCAGTTTGACTTCGTCGAAGACGCTACTGCGTTCGTTTGCTTGCTGGAATGACGGGTGGTTTCAAAGGCCCGCTGGTATAAACCCCCGTTTGTTTATCGCGCAGCTAGGCCTTTGTTCAGCGGGGAGAGGCGGATGCGCATGGCATTTTGCACCAATGCGGTCGCAATATATTGGCCAACCATCATGGGAAATTCGATCAGCTGGGCCTCAGTCCATGTGGCGGCGAGGGTAGCCCATGTCGGATCGTCGATGGTTTGATTGCTAAGCAATTGTTCCACGGCCGATAGGATAGCGGCGTCATGGGCGGCCCATCCATCCGCCGTGCTACCCTCGATCACCTGCGCAATTTCTTCTTCTGTTACCCCATAGCGTTTGGAAATATTGACATGTTCGCCCCATTCATAGGGGGCGCGGCACAGCCAGCCGATGCGTAGCACCGCCAATTCGCGTTCGCGGGCGGGGATTTCCCCTTTGAAGATGGCGGTGCCCATATCCATATGCGCCCGAAACAGATTGGGATGTTTCAGCATGGTCAGGAAATAGCCGGGGATGGTATTGGTTTGATGCACCCCCACCGAGGCGCGGATCCGGACGATTTGATCGAGCGCCTCGCCCTGCATCGCGGCGGGATCAACTTCTTCGATACGCTGGGGATGGCCGAGAATCTCCGCTTGGCGTGATGCGAGGGCGGCTGGGGTGTGGCTGGTGTCGGATTCGATAATGGCCAGTGGCATATGCGGATTCCCCAATTTTGGAGAAAGCTAAATCAGCATTGCACCGCTGGCAATCGTCGCCCGGGCGCGGGGGCGATGAAATGGAACAATCCACCGGCCAAGGGTTGATTGGACAGATCGTCAGCGGACAAGCCGATGCGGGCGGTGGTGACATAGGCGTCGGTTAAATTGGGGCCGCCAAAAGCCAGCTTGGTCACACGGGCGCAGGGGAAATGGATGTGGAGCAACAGCGTACCGTCGGGGGCATAACGGCGCAGGCCCCAGCCATCCCACAATGCCACCCACAGGCAATCTTCGCTGTCGAGCACGATGCCATCGGGGTGGCCGTCGGCTGCGGGTAATTGGAGAAAAATTTCGCGGCGGGTAATTTGGGCATCGTCGTCGAGCGTGAAGCGCCAAATGGTGCGGGCATCGGAATGGACGAAATAGAGCGTTTGGCAATCCGCGCTGATCGCGGGGCCATTGGTGACCACGGATTCGCCGCCGTGGCAGGTGAGTGCGCCGCGATCATAGCAATAGAGCGCGCCGGTCGGACGAGTTTCCGCATCGTCCATCGTTCCGAACCACAGGCGGCCTTGGCTATCGACCGTCGCATCATTGGTGCGGTTATGGGCGGGCATGGGAAGGGTGGCTAGGGCGGTGCGATCTGTGCCGTCAGCGCCTAGCGCGATGAGTTCGCAGTTCGAGCCGATGAGCAAACCGCCATCCATCCGGGGCAGGACAAAACTGGGCTGCCCGGCGAATGTGGTGCTGTCCTGCGCGCTGGTGGCGGGGGTGTAGCGGTGGATTTTGCCACCCTTTATATCGACAAACCGCAGCGCCTGTTCATCGGCGAACCATGCCGGGCCTTCGCCCAGCATGGCTTGCACCGGCCAGATACATGTCGGAATTATTTCCGGCATTCCCCGCCGCCCTCAGAGGCACCCTTGGCAGTTGCCCAAGTGATCGCTTGTTCAAGCATTTGGACATAGAGCGGGTGGCTATATTGGGCGGGCAAATGGCCGATGGCGGAGTAAAATACGCGACCCTTGCCGATACAGCGGCTCCACGCAATCGGATGATCTGCGCCCATCGCCAGCTTTTGCCCAGCCATGCCGATTTGTGTGTAGGTGCTTTCATCCAGCGATGCGATGATATGCGAGCCGCTGGCACGGGCGCTGGTTTTGAAACTATACCATTCGTCCTTCATCTCCCATGATTTGGGCAGACCGGCGGCGACGGGGTGGCTGTCATCATTTAGCCGCACGGTGGCATTTTGGAATTGTGGCATCATCGGATGGCCGATAAACCGCACGCCCAGCAGGGTATCGGCATACCAGTCCCAAAAATAGGCGGGATCGCCCGCGCTGCCATGGACGCCGATAAAGGCACCGCCGCGTTTGAGGAAGGATTGAAAGGCGGCGCGTTGTGACAGGGTCAGGACATCGCCGCTGATATTATTCCAGATGACCGCATCGAATTTTTGCAGGATCGCGGGAGAAAAAGCCGCGCCATTTTCGGTGGTGACGATGCTCCAGCCCTTGCGCGCGGCCATAGCGACAAAGGCTGCATGGGCGGCGTTGACCGAAGGCGCATCTTTGAAACCGTTGATTTTTTCGAACAGCAGGATTTTGGGGCCTTTGCCAGATGGAATATCCAACTTGGGCGCAACGCTGTCATAGCGGGCGCAGCGGGCCAGTTTGTCGGCGTGGGTGACAGGAATTGCCGCCAATTGCCTGTTCAATTCAGGCATAGCGTCGGCTGATAGGCCGGTCATCATCGCACCATTGCCCAAGGTCAAAATCGCGGCAAAGCTGGGCGGGGTAGTTCCGGCAAAACGCTCGGGAATTTTGCTGGTCTTGCCGCCAGTCGCTTTGTCCAAGACAGCTTTGGCCGCTGGGCTAAGCATAATGTCGATCAGCGGCGAGGCCGAAGAAAAGGGCATATCGCGCAAAGGGCAATCCAGCAGGGGCGCGGGTTTGGCGGCAGCGGGGGTGGCAAATGCCAGTGCCGCCAATGTGGCCAGTGCGATATGTCGTTTCATTTTACTCTCCCCATTGGGTGGTTCACAAAGCCGCTGCGCGACGTTTTTTGTTAGCGGGATCCCAGATCAAGTCTGGGATGACGGGGTGGGTGATGGGCTGACGGGGTGGGTGATGGGATGACGCGGTGGCCTGAGATGACGGTGGCGTTTAATGCCCACCGTGAACGCCTTCTTCAATTTGATGCGTGGCAGCCGAACGAGCGGCCCAGGCGAACCATAGCACATAGGCGTAGCAGGCCAGCGGCACGACATAGGCCAAGGATCGCGCCCCCACTGGGAATGCCACCAGAAAGCTATCAACCACCGCGCCATAGAGGATTGAAATGAACCCGCCGCCACAAATCGCCATGCACATCAGGCCCGATGTGGCGGATGCGGGGGCCGATGAACGCTCCAAGGTGATGGTGAAAATGGTGGGGAACATGATCGAATTGAACAGGCCGATCAAGATGGTGGCCGCTGCTGGGACAAAGCCCATGGTCAATGGCGCGACAAAACCGCCGGGCAGCATCACGCTGCCGCCCAGCGGAGTCGCAGGGCTGGCATAGGTGGCGATGACAATCAGGCACAGCAGTGATGCGCCACTGGCGACCAGCGCCAGCATGGTGGTCGCCTTGACATAACGCAGCAGCACCGAGCCAGCAAAGCGGCCAAACATCGCCAACAGCATAAAGATCGGAGCAATAAAACCCGCGATCTGCGAGGGAACGCCAAGGATTTGTTTTTGTTCAAGGAAGAAAATCATTCCCGAAATCACGCAAACCTCGGCCCCGACATAAAGAAAAATCGCCAAGGCCCCCAGATTGGCCCATCTGGATTTGGTGGCGACAAAGGGCGATTCATGGGTGGCAGAGATGGCTGGGGCATGGGCGGCAATGGTTTTGCGAACCAGATAGACCGCAAGGATAAACACCGCCAAAGCCAGTGCGATCATCAGATAGACATGGGTGACGAAAGACAGGCCTTCATTCTTGAGCGCATCGGTTAGCACGACATCTTTTTTGAACAAATCGCCCTTCAGCAAAAACGCCGCACCAAACAACCCGCCGACATAAGCACCCATCGAATTAAACGCTTGCGACAGATTGAGCCGGAAATGGGTGGTTTTTTGATCGCCCATCGAGGCAATCAGTGGATTGGCGGCAACCTGAAGCAGGGCAATTCCCGAAGCCGCGACAAACAGGCCGAGCAGCACGGTGATAAAGCTGTGTGAGATGCTGGTCGACCAAGCAATCAGGCAGCCCGCGACCACGCCGATCAGACCGAGGAGGATGGCATTGGCATACCCCTTGCGCGCCAGATAAAAGGCGGCGGGGATCGACATGATGCCATAGGCGATAAAGAAGGCGAATTGGTTGAGCTGGGTTTCAAAATCACTGAGGGTGTAGATCACCTTCATGCTTTTGACCAAGGGATCAATCAGATTGGTGACAAAGGCCCAGATGAAAAACAGCGTGGTGATATAGACCAACGCCACGGCAACATTGCCCTTTTTCGCGTCCGATTGCGCGCCCGAATTCGCTGCGTTCATTATATCTCTCTCACCTTGTGACTTGGTTTTATTTGTGAACTACCGTTGGCTA
>JBEAOQ010000378.1:0-5575 GCA_041164845.1 Pseudomonadota bacterium
GTCCTCATCGCCTGTTCCGGCTCGATTGCCGCATCCTATGGCACGGTGGCTGGGCCATTGGGGCATGAATTCCACCCTAGCCGTGGGGTGATGATGCTGTCGATGACGGTGATGGCGGCGGTTTCCGGCTGTATGGCTCCCTTTGTCGGCAGTTATATGGATGGCGCTTCGATGCGCAAATTGATGAGCTTGGGGGCGGTGTTGTTCGCGGCGGCTTATGGGGCCTTGTCGCAAATTGGCTCGTTTAATCACGCCCTGATTGTCTATGGCACTTTGTTCGCTGTCGCCAATGTCTTGATCGGGCCAGTGGCGATAACGGTGCTGTTGTCGCGCTGGTTTTCGCAAAAACGCGGGATGGCGATAGGCATTGCGATTGCCGGGATTGGGGTCGGGACGATTATTTTTCCGCCGCTGATCCAGCTGTTGTTTAATCATTTTCCTTGGCGCACGGCGGTTCAATTATTGGGTTTGGTGATGCTGGTGGTGGCTTTGCCCGCTGCTTTGCTGGTGATTGAAAATCCGGCGATGCGTGGGCTGCATCCTGATGGTGCGGCCGCTGCACCCGACATATCGCTGACTACGCCTGCGCAAATTTCGGTTTGGGCGATACTGACTGATCCGGCTTTTTGGGTGGCCACCGGCATATTTGTGGCGGTGTTATCGGGGATGAAGGGCATGGCCACCAATTTGCAACCGATGGCGGTGGATGTCGGGATTACACCGTTAAAAGCGGCATCTCTGGTTTCGCTGTATGGCGCGACGGCAGTCGTGGCCAAGGTGGGATTTGCCCTGCTTGCCGACCGGCTTTCACCTAGCAAGCTGATGCTCATGGGTTTGGCGGGTTATGCGGCGGGCATGGGCTGTTTGGCCAATGCCAGCGCCGGTTATGCGATGATTGCGGCGGGGGTGAGCTTTGTCGGCTTGGCCGGTGGCATTATGACCCCGATGCAGAGCTATCTGATTCCGCGCATCTTTAACGTCCAGAGCGTAGGGCGGGCTTATGGCTTGATGAGCACGGTGATGTTTGTCTTTCTGATGGCCACGCCGCCGATTTTTGGCTGGATCAAAGATGTGACGGGCAGCTATTCGGTGATCTATTTGGTGTTTATTGGGTTGACCGCATGCGCGATGATTGCCGTGCCCTTTTTGCGGTTGCAGCCAAAGGCGGCAGAACCAATTTAGCAACAGTTTTATGAATTAAGTATATATAATATATACAATTTTATCCCTTTGAAATTAAATTAAACAAACGCTTGTTTTTTTAATTATCAACGCTAATATACCTGCATATTGCGCAGCAAGGGGAGATTGCCATGACCACGCAAACACAATCCACGGTGACAAAGGCGGGTGCCGATGATGCCAAACGCTATTGGTTGGACGAAGGGCGCGGCGACAAGGGGGCCTATATTCGCCAAGTGGATTATGCCGCCAATGCGCGCGGGCTTGATCCGATGTTTACCGGTATCAAAATTGTCGATTGCGACACCCATTTTACCGAACCGGCTGATTTATGGACCAGCAATGCCCCCATCGGCATGAAGGACAAAATGCCCCATGTGCAGCGGGTCGGGGATGCGGATAAATGGTTTTGCATGGGCCGTGATTTTGGCTCTTTGGGCGGCAATGTTATCGCCAAGGATAAAAACAAGCTGCTCGGACGTTTGGCTTTTCAGCGTTACGATCAGATCACCCCCGGCTCTTATGATGTCAAAGAGCGCCTGAAAGATATGGATGACATGGGGGTTTGGGGGCATATTTGCTTTCAAAATGGCGGGGTAACTCAGGCCGGATCGCTGGCGGCGCTGGGTGATGAGACTGTCGCCATAGCCATTACCCAAATTTTTAACGATGCCTGTGCTGATCGGATGCGGGTTTCCGGTGGCCGGATCAATGGCATGGGAACCTTGCCCTATTGGGACAAGGGTTTGATGAATGCCGAGATGCGGCGGATTATCGACATCGGACTGAAAGGGGTTGTTTTGCCTGATCGGCCAGAGCGTCTGTCGCAGGGCTATTTGGGTGCGGATGGCAAGGTTAATCCGTTTTGGGAAGAGGTGTTTGACATATGCAACGCCACCGGCACGCCGATCAACTTTCACCTCAATTCCTCGCTCGATGCCGAAAGCGCGATGTGGGATAATCTGGGTTTTGACCAAAAATTGCCGATGAGCGCCTTGCTGCACCATATTGGCTGCGCGGCGACCATGTCCAATTTTATGCTGTCTGGCCTGTTGGACACCTATGAAAATCTGAAAATCGGGCTGATCGAAAGCGGCGCGGGTTGGGTTCCTTTTTGGCTGGAAGCGATGGATCATCAACTGGATGAGTTCCGCACCCGTGAAAATCGGGGGCTAAAAATGCGCTGTAACGAATATTTCAAGCGCCATTTCTGGGTCAGTTTCTGGTTTGAGGACTATGCCCCAAAACATATGCTGGATGTTATTGGCGCCGATAGATTGTTGTTCGAAACAGATTTTCCGCATCCGACATCGCTCTATCCGGGGGTGCAGGACAAGCTGGTTTCGGTGATGAAGGATCATTCCCCCGCCACCCGCAAGCTGATCCTGCAAGATAATGCGGCCAAGCTGTTTAATCTGCCGATTTAATCGCAATTACCACCGCAAATATCTATAATTGAAAGAGAAATCCTATGAACATCCCCGTGCTGGATCGCAGCGTGTTTGGTGGCCGCAAGGTGATTGATGTCGACACCCATCTGGTTGAACCCTTTGATCTGTGGTCCAGCCGCGCACCCGCCGCGATGAAGGATCGTCTGCCACGGGTCAAAATGGTCGATGGGGTCAGATCATGGGTGATTGATGATGATAAACTGCTGTTAAAAGGCGCGATTCCATCCTGCACCATCTCCAAGAATGGTGAAAAATGGCCCGGGCTAGACTTTTTGAATATGCAGATGGAAGATGTCGCGGTAGCGTCTTACAGCGTCAAAGAACGCTGCGAGGTGATGGATGCGATGGGGATTGATGCCCAGATTATCTATCCCAATATCTTGGGCTTTGGCGGGCACAAAGCGGTGGCGGTGGATGATGAATTGCGGCTGGCGACGGTGCAGATTTTCAACGATGCGATGGCCGAAATGCAAGTGGACAGCGGCAATCGGATGTATCCGATGGCGATGGTGCCGTGGTGGGATGTCAAACTATGCGTGGCCGAGATCGAGCGGGTTCATCGGATGGGCCTCAAGGGGTTGAACATCAATTCCGACCCACATCTGTTTTGCCGCAGCGATGGCACCATGTTGCCCGATCTGGGGCAGGACTATTGGAACCCGATGTGGGAAATCTGCGAAGCCTATGATCTACCGATCAATTTTCATATTGGCGCATCCGAAGAATCGATGGATTTTGTCGGCGCACAGGGCTGGCCGGGCTTGCACCGTGATATGCGTTCCGGCCTTGGCGGGGCGATGTTGTTTATCAACAATGGCAAGACGATGGGCAATTTGATCCTGTCCGGCCTGCTTGATCGTTATCCCAAATTGAAATTTGTTTCGGTGGAAAGCGGGCTGGGTTGGATCCCCTTTTTGCTAGAGGCGATTGATTATCAAATGTCGGAAACTGGCTTTAACGCCTATAAATTGCAAAAGAAGCCAAGCGAATATTTCAAGAGCAATTTCTATGCCTGTTTTTGGTTTGAACGCCGCAATCTGGTGCATGATATTCGCCAGCTTGGGGTGGATAATTGCCTGTTTGAAACCGATTATCCGCATCCAATCTGCCTCTATCCGGTGGATAATATGGACCATGCCTTTGCCGGTTTGGATGAGGGCGACAAGGTCAAGCTGCTTAGCGGCAATGCGGCGCTTGTGTATAATATCCAGGTCTAGGTTAGGCGGGCTTTGCTTGACATGCAGGGCGAACTCCCGAAAAAGCCAGCTATGGCCCGACCTGCAAAACAAGTGACAGCAGCAAACCCTGACCGCCGCAGCCAAATTGCGGCGGTGGCGGCGGATTTGTTCGCCGAATTTGGCTATGAAGCCACCACCGTGCGCCAGATTGCCGATAGGGTCGGGATGCTGGCGGGCAGCCTGTATAATCATTTTGCGACCAAAGATGATATGTTGCACGCGATCATGCGGCAGCGGATGGCGCAATTTGAGCAAAGCAATACCCAGATTGCCAACCTGCCGGTCGATGCCGAGCATCGGCTGCTGGCCAATGCGATCATGCGTATCCATGATTATGTGCGCTTTTCCCAGTTTCATACCATTTTGCTGCGTGATAATTATTTTTTCCAACGCCATCCGGATTTTACCTATATCGTCGCGGCCAAATCACGCATCCGCCTGTCGCAAGAATCGGTGCTGCGCCAAGGGATGGAGGCGGGGCTGTTCCGTCCCGATATGGATTGCTATCTGATGATCGGCACAATCTCGCGGATGCTCAGCGGGGTTTCGGATTGGTATCGCTCAATCGAGGCTTTCAGCAGCAACAAACCCGCGCCCTATACGCTGGATGTGCTGGTGGATTTTCATTTTGATTGCTTGCTGCGGCTGGTGCGCCTGCCCGCCCGCATGGCCGAGCCAGTGCCTCGGGCGGAATGTGAGCAGCTGATAGCTAATATGTTGATATAAAAATGGGCGGATAGCGCAGGCCATCCGCCCCAGTCAGGGGTAATTGGAAAATTAGAACTTAACTGCCGCTTCAATACCAAATGTGCGTGGGGCGTTGAAATTGCCGTAATCGCCCAGCACATTGTTGATGCTGCCGGTGGACACGCTGGTGGTTGGCGCGCCGGGCAGGCTGTTGGAAGGGTCGCGGCGGAAAATATATTGCTTATCAAACATATTGCGCACCCAGAAGCTAATCGTCGCCTTGGCACCACTGTCTTGCAGTTGAACATCAGCCAAGGACAAACGGCCATTGACGATGAATGACGCATCATTTTTGGTGGCGAATTGGTCAAATGCTTGGGTGGCTTGTGAATAATTGCCATCCAAATGCCATTTCACCACCGCGCCCGCTTTGCCCACTGGAATTTCATAATCAATCGAACCGCTGGCGGCATTGCGCGGGGTAAACACAACATAGAAATTTTGCAGCACCGTGGTGGAAACACCACCCGCCGTCGCGGTAATCGGCACCTGCGGGATTTTGGTATAGGTATAGGCATATGAGGCATTCAGCGTCAGGCCATCCATCGGCTTAATCGTCAAATCCGCTTCAATTCCGCGAATTTTGGTGATGCCAGCGGCGTTGATCGTCACCAGATTGTTAAAGCTGCCGGTGGCGGTGGGCTGGATGGCGCTGATGTCAACTTGGCTATCTTTGCGGTCCATAATATAGGCCGCCAGATTAAACCGCGCCCGCCGATCCCAAAATTCCGACTTCAAACCCACTTCATAAGATTTGACGTCTTCGGGGTTGAACGGCTGATAATTGGCCGTCCGCGAGCTGGCCCCGCCCGCCCGATAGCCGGTGGCATATTTGGCATAGACATGCAGACCTTGGCTGACATCATAAGCGACAATCGCCATTGGGTTAAACCGATTCCAGCTCTTATCCAGCGGCGCATAGCCATTGGTGGTGGCGGCAGCGGTATTGACATCATA
>JBEAOQ010000379.1:0-6124 GCA_041164845.1 Pseudomonadota bacterium
TATGGGGATCGCGCGCGCACGGCGCTTCTTGATGATGAATGAAACGCTTGACGCCGATGCCGCAGTGGCGGTTGGACTGGCGGATGAAATTGCGCCTGCTGATGAACTTGCGGCCCGCGCAGAAGCCATTGCCCGCCAACTCGCAGCTGGCCCGACCAAAGCTTTTGGCGAAATGCGGCGTCTGTTTTCAACGGTGGAGGATCAACCTCTGGCTGCCCAGCTCGAACTCGAAGCACAGGCATTATCCCGAATATCTGGCACAGCCGATGCGCGTGAGGGGCTGACCGCCTTTGTCGAAAAGCGCAAACCACAGTTTCAGGGAGCATAGACTAGCATGTGGCTTTACCCCGAAGTGCGCACGCTGGGCGAATTTATTGCCTATCATGCCCGCGCAACGCCAGACCGCCGGGCGCTGGTCTGGGGGCAGCGTAATATTTCCTTTGCCGAATATGATCGGGTAGCCAACCGTATCGCCCATGGTTTGCTGGCACGTGGGGTGGCGGCTGGCGATAGGGTGGGTTTCCTTGGCCTTAACAGCCCGGATTTTTATTTCGCGCTGACCGGCACCGCCAAAACACGCGGGGCATTTACCGTGTTCAATTGGCGGCTGTCGATTCCCGAACTGGCGCAGCTGATAGCTGACAGCGCAACAAAGCTGACGATTGTTGAGCGCGGGCTGCAAGAGATGTGGACCACCGCACTGGCCGCGTCAGGCCGGACGATTGAGACGATCTGGATCGACGAAACCGCGACTTTGGAGTCGCTCTTCGCTGACCAGCCTGACAACGCACCCCCATTGTTCATCAGCGAAGAAGACGTAGCCATTCAGCTCTATACGTCGGGAACCACCGGCTTGCCCAAGGGCGTGATGCTGACCCACGGCGGGTTCAACCGGATGCGGCTGTGCGAGCATTTGGAGCCAGCATTTCAATGGGACAATGATGACATTTTCATCAACCCGCTGCCGAATTTTCACTTGCTGTCGATCGGCATTGCTTTTCAGTGCCTGTATAATGGCGTTGCGGTGTCGATCGTTCGCCAATTCGATCCAGCGGTGGTGCTGGCAACCATTGCGCATGACCGGCCAACACTGCTGACACTGACGCCAACGATGATCCAGATGCTGCTCGATCATCCGGCGGCGGCGACAACCGATTTTTCGTCCCTGCGGCTGACGCTTTATGCGGGTTCACCCATCTCGCTTGGCTTGATAAAACGGGCTATTGCGATGATGCCGGGCAAATTCATGCAGTTTTATGGCGCGACCGAAGCCAGTGGCGCCTTTTCAATCCTGCGACCCGATGAGCATGATCTGGAGGATGAGGAAAAATTGCAAAGCTGTGGCCGCCCGCTGCCGCTGATTGGTTTCAAAATTGTCGATGGCGGTGGACACGAAGTGCCCGACGGCGAACCGGGCGAATTGCTGATCCGCGCACCTGCGATCACAGCTGGCTATTGGAACCAGCCCACCGCAACCGCCAAAGTGCTGGAAAACGGCTGGTATCGCAGCGGCGACGTCGCCCGCCGCGATGCAGAAGGGCTGTATTACATCGTTGATCGGGTCAAAGATATGATCGTCTCTGGCGGCGAGAATATTTATTCCGCCGAGGTCGAAAATGCCCTGTCCACCCATCCCGACGTGGGCATGGTCGCAGTGATCGGCGTCCCCGATCCGCGCTGGGGCGAGGCTGTGATGGCCTGTGTTATCCGTAAGCCAGGATGTCATCTCGATGAGACCACCCTGTTGTCCTACGCCCGCCAGCGTCTGGCCGGATATAAGGTGCCCAAATCTGTCACCTTTATGGACAATTTCCCGTTGGTTCCCAGCGGCAAAATTTCGAAAAAAGACCTGCGTGCGCCTTATTGGCAGGCCGAAGGTCGCGGCGTGGCGTGATGCACGGAGAAACTGAGCTAAACCGCCTGAAGTCGGCACCATTGGTGGCATGGCCGACTGTGGCGCTATTTATTGTCTGCTGCGCGGTCATCGGCTGGGTGTGGTATGCTGGGATTATGGGAACGCTGCCGCTGTGGCAGGGCACGCTCATCAATGGCATCGCCGCCTATTTCCTGTTCAGCGTGGTGCATGATTCGTCGCATAGGGCGGTGAGCCGCAACATATGGCTGAACGAGGCATTGGGGCGGATCGGATTGGTCTATTTCGCCCCGCTCGCGCCGATGGATGTCGCGCGCTATATTCACATGTCGCACCACCGGTATACCAATGACCCGCTGCGCGATCCTGATGCCTATAGCCACCGGCTGGACTGGCTGTTTCCGCTGCGCTGGCTGAATTTTGATTATTATTATACCAAGTGGTTTTTCCAGCAAGGCGGCGAATTTGCCCGTCGCAAATATGCCGCCTTGGCGCTCTATGCCGCCTTTATCCTGGGCAGTTGCGCTGCGATTATAGCTTTGGGTTATGGCACGGAATTGCTGATGCTGTGGTTCTTGCCCACCCGGATCAGCTCGTTTCTGTTCGTCTTTGTCTTTAGCTTTCTGACCCATCAACCTTTCGCAACTCTGGGCCGCGACAATGAATATCAGGCGACCGCCTTGCGGCTGGGGGCGGGCTGGTTCTGGGGGCCGGTGATGACCAATCACAACTATCATCTGATCCACCATCTGTATCCGGGCGCACCTTTTTATACGTATCGCCGGATATTGGCGCTCAAGCGCGATGAGATTTTGGCCGAAAACCCGCTGATGCCGCCAACATGGGGCCTGTCGCCGCAAAAAAGGAAGTGAGCATGAACGAGACGAGCAAACTGGCGTGGCAACGCTATGCCGCATGGTGTGGGCCGCTGTTCGTGGTTACATTCGTTGCCTGCTGGGGCTGGATCGGGATGAATTTGCCGCCCGCTGGGCCGAACCTGTCGGCGATGGAGATCGCCCGCCACTATGCGGAAAATTCCCTGCCTATCCGCATCGGTTTTGTCCTCTCGGTGGTGCTCATCTGCCTTTATTTACCTTGGACTTCGGTGCTGACAGCAAGGCTGGCGCGGATTGAGGGGCCAGCGCCAATGCTTAGCTATCTGCAACTGATCGGCGGCGCGCTGACGGTGATGGTCGTCTCGATGAGCGCGACTTTCTGGATCGCCGCCGCTTTCCGGCCCGAGCGCAATCCCGAGATCACCCAGATGCTGCATGATATGGGCTGGTTGACCATCGACCAGCTCTATTTTTGCACCACATTGCAAATGGTCGCCGCCGCCATCGTCGGGTTGCATGACAAATCGGCCCAACCGATGTTGCCGCGCTGGGCCTGCTGGTATGCGATTTGGGCGGGATTTACCTTTCTGCCGGCCAGCCTGACCGCATTTCTGAAAGTCGGCCCTTTCGCGTGGAACGGGGTGATGAGCTATTATTTCCCCTATTTCGCGTGGCTTAGCTGGTTCTCGATCTTTGCGGTATGCATCCTCAGGGCCATTGCCCGTGATCGCGCCGCTTAGAGCGGGCAGTGTTAAATGTGAATCAGAATGCCCGCTCTAGGTTTTTGTTTTCGCATCGTTATTAGCTGAAAACCGGTTCCCACTTTTCAGCACGATGCTCTAGTAACGCTCCAACATAACATCCATCGCTTCATAACCATGGACAAAGCTCTGCGCCACACGCACCGGCTCGGCCTCGACGTGCACCCGTAAGCGACGCGCCTGCATTTCTTCGATCAGGATTCGCACCTGCAATTCGGCCAGCCGCGCCCCGACGCAGCGGTGAACGCCATAGCCAAATGACAAATGACGCCGCGCATTTTCGCGCCTGATGTCCAGACAGGCGGCATCGGTAAACACGCTGTCGTCGCGGTTGGCCGAAATATACCACAGCACGACCTTGTCTCCGGCGCGGATCATTTGCCCGCCGATCTCATGGTCGATGATGGCGTTACGCCGCATATGCGCCAGCGGGGTCTGCCAGCGGATGATCTCGGACACCGCATTGTCGATTGTTGAGGGGTCGGATTCCAGCAAGTTGCGCTGATCCGGGAATTTATCGAGCGCATAGGCCATCGCGCTCATCGTGTTGCGGGTGGTGTCATTGCCGCCGATCACCAGCAATGTGAGGGCGCCAATGAACTCATCCATGCTCATGCTGCCGGTCACTTCCGACCGGATCATCCGTGACAGCAGGTCGGGCGCGGCATCTCCGACAATCCTTTCGTCCCACAAAGTTTTGAAATAGCTGCCCATATGCGCCAGATGACCCAGCCGTTCTTGCTGTGCCGCCGGATCGTTAAAATGTTCAATATTCCCCGCGACATCCGACCAGAAAGGCAACAGATGACGATCATCCCATGGGAAATCGAACAGCGCCGCCAGCATCTGGGTGGTCAGTTCGGTCGAGACCAGCTTGACCCAGTCAAACTGCGCACCCACCGGCAGGCCATCCAGCAAATCCCCCGCCCGGCGGCGAATATCACCCGCAAGCCGCGCCATTTCGCTTGGGCTAAAGGCCGGCGACACCACCTTGCGCTGCGCACCATGCTCGGGCGCATCCATCCGGATGAAATTGGGAAAACCCTTGCCCGGCGGACGTTCGGCAAGGGTGATGCTGGTTACACCATGGCGGTAACTGGACGAGAATATCTCAGGTTGCGCTTCAATATCAACAATGTGCTGATAGGTTGAAACCGACCAATAGGGGCCATGCTTGCTGTCCGCGACAAAATGAACCGGTGCGTTGGCGCGCAACCAAGCGAAAGGCTCTTGCCAGCTGTTTTCGGCATAGAGTTCGGCGCGGCTGACGTCGAGATTCACGCGGTGTTTCCGGTTTTGGCGAGATGCCTTTCGCGCACCACCAGATACAGCGGAAAGGAAAAACAAGTGCCAAGGAAGGACAGAGCAAGGAATGTCCAACCGGTCTTTGTCCCCAGCCCGATCTTCTTGGCATCACCGACCACCCAGATCATATAGACAGACCAGACGACGACAATATCAATGGTCAGAAATGCCGCCGCGCTGCCCGATCGGTAGGCGTCGATAAAAAAGCTTGGCAAGTTTAGGAGATTGCCGCCAGCCGCCATCCACTGAAACCCATGTGACCAAGCCCCAACCAAGGACACAAATGCCAAAATTATGTATAAAATATGCCGTGGTGCAAGTCCGTTCATGTCGCTCTCCATTTATAGTTTGATGATACGTTTACCTCTATTCTCGCCGCGATAAAGCCCTGCCAATGCGTCCGGACAGGATTCTATCCCTTGTAGAATATCCTCTTGATAGCGCAAAGCACCATCACGCACCCAGTCCGCCAGCCGCGCGACAGCAGCATCCCACAGATCCATGTGATCGAAGATGACAAAACCCTGCATCCGCGCCCGCTTGACCAACAAATGCCGCTCCACCCGTGGCCCGACAGGCCATGGGTTCCATTGGGTAAGCGATGCCGTGCCGCAGATAACCACCCGTGCGCCGACCGCCAAATGCGGCATTATCGCATCGCTGATCGCGCCTGCCGTATTGTCGAAATAGACGTTAATGCCATTTGGGCAGGCCTGCGCGACAGCATCAGCCAGATTACCAGACTTGTAATCAATCGCGTGGTCATAGCCAAAGCTGTCGATGCACTGCGCCACCTTGTCAGGCCCGCCGGTTATGCCAATAGTCCGACAACCCATAATTTTGGCGATCTGGCCAACTGCCGAGCCAACCCCGCCCGCCGCCGTGGAGACAACCACGGTCTCGCCCGGCTGTGGCTCGCCAATCCGGGTTAGCGCCAAGAGCGCGGTGACGCCGTTGATACCCAGAACACCCAGCGACAGCGATGGCGACAGATCATCTTCGGTAATCCGGCGCAATATAGCATCGGGCGTGACAACCGCTTGTTCTTGCCAACCAAACCAGCCAACCACCTTGTCGCCCGCTTGCCAGCCCTCAGCCCTGCTTTCAGTCACTTCACCTGCTGCCAATGACCGCATGACCGAGCCAATGGCAACCGGCGCGGAATAATTGCCCAGATCAGCGATCCAGCCGCGCATGGCAGGTTCCACCGACAGGAAGCGATTGCGGACGCGCAGTTGCCCCGCCTCGAGCGGCGCGGATTCGGTACTGACGACGGCAAAATTCTCCGCCTGTGCCACTCCCGATGGCCGCGAGGTGAGGATGACCTGCCGGTTCAAGCTGACATCCCC
>JBEAOQ010000380.1:0-8017 GCA_041164845.1 Pseudomonadota bacterium
GCCACTTTGCGTTTGGCGAATTGGATGAATGGTTCGCCCAAAGCGATGGAGGTGTTTTTGCTGGCCATGGGGCGATATTACCAAATATTGGTATTTTTGCAAGCTGGGTTCCTTCTCAGCCAATATCGCCGTATTCTACGCGCCCTCATCCCCGACCAACGCCCGCAATTTTTCCATCAGCGCGGCGATACGTTCCGCTGCTTCGGTATAGGTTTTTACTTCATCGCGGCGGTTGTTGCCGCGTGATTCCTTGATCGAATCGGCATAGCCTTCGTGGTCTAATTCCAATGCGTCGATCAGCATTTCAATTTCATCTTCGGTCAGGTTCAGTTTGATAGATTTGGTCATGGGTGCTTTCCGTGTGGGTTATTTGACTGATAATATCCCTGCTATTGCCACAAATTCGGCAATGCTCAAGGTCTCGGCGCGGCGGGATGGGTCTATCCCCAGATTTTCCAGCGCGGCCAAGGCACCGGGCAAACCCTTCAAACTTTGTCGCAGCATTTTGCGGCGCTGGCCAAAGGCGGCTTCGGTGGTGCGCTCCAACATCCGTGCCGAAACACCGGCGGGCGCAGCATCGGGTGTGACGTGGATGATGGCCGACATGACTTTGGGCGGCGGGGTAAAGGCGCTGCGATGGACTTTCATCGCCAATTTGGCGGTGCTGCGCCATTGCGCCAAGATGGCCAGACGGCCATAGCTGCCGCCGCCCGTGTCGGCGATGATCCGCTCCGCGACTTCTTGTTGAAACATCAGGGTCAGCGATGTCCATTGCGGCGGCCAATTTTCACCGCTTAACCAGCCAGTGAACAGCGCGGTGCCGACATTATAGGGCAGATTGGCAAGGATGGCATAGGGTTCGTCGAACAGGGTGGCGGGGTTGATTTTCAGCGCATCACCCTCAATCACCCGCAGCTGATCCGGAAAAGCGTCGCCAAGTTCGGCCAGCGCGGGCAGGCAGCGGCGGTCCATTTCTATGGCTGTCACCCGCGCACCGGCACGCAGCAAAGCGCGGGTCAGGCCGCCCGGGCCAGGGCCAATTTCCAACACGGCTTTGTTTTTGAGGTCGCCCGGAATGGCGGCGATGCGCGATAAAAGCTGTTCATCCAGCAGGAAATTTTGACCGAGAGATTTGGTCGCTTGCAGGCCATAGCGGGCGATGATCTCGCGTAGGGGGGGGAGGTTCGATTCCATTATGGATTGCCTTACCCGTTCGCCCTGAGCTTGTCGAAGGACTGTTTTTCTTAATTTTTCAAAAGGACGGCCCTTCGACAAGCTCAGGACGAGCGGTTTGTTAGGCGGCGCAGGGCGCATTGGGCTGCCATGCGGATGGCGGCGATGGTCGCTCCGACATCGGCAATATTTTTGCCAGCGATGCCAAAAGCCGTGCCATGATCGGGCGAGCTGCGGATGATCGGCAGCCCGAGGGTGATGTTAACTCCGCTGTCGAAATCAAGTGCTTTCAATGGGATCAGGGCTTGATCGTGATACATGCAGATGGCGACATCGTAGATTGGGCGCATGTGCGGGGCGAACAGGGCATCGGCGGGGTGGGGGCCGGTGGCGTCAATGCCTTCGGCCCGCAGCACGGCGATGGCGGGGGCGATGATCCGCATCTCTTCATCGCCCATACGCCCATCTTCGCCAGCATGGGGATTGAGCGCAGCAATTGCCAGACGTGGTTTGGCAATGCCGAAATCGCGGGTCAGCGCGGCGGCGGTGATGCGGGCGCGGGTGACGATCAACGCGGTGGTCAGGGTGAGAGGCACTTGGGATAGGGGCAGATGCACGGTGATCGGTACGGTGCGCAAGGCGGGGCCAGCAAGCATCATCACCGCATTTTCGGCGGCGACCTCACAGGCCGCCGCGACATATTCGGTTTGGCCCGGGTGGGTGAAGCCAATTTTCGCTAAGTGAGATTTGGCAATGGGGCCGGTGACAATCGCGGCTGCTGCGCCGGAAAGGGTGAGCCGTGTGGCTTCGGTCAGTGAGGCGAGGGCAAGTTGCGCGCCAGACGTGTGGGGCAGGCCCGGTGTGTAATCGCCATCCATCTCGCCCCATACCGGCAAGGCGTGAGGAAAAATATCGACCGCCTCGGATGGGTGAGCGATGCGCCGCACCGGCAGATCAATTCCACGTGTTTGCGCGGCTTTGACCAATAGATTCGCCCCGCCTACCGCGAAAAATGGCGGCAACTTGTGCGACATACGGACGGCCCAAGCGGCGGCTAGCAATTCTGGCCCGATGCCCGCTGGATCGCCTAAAGACAGCGCCAGCGGGCAGGGATTATCGCCGATCAATTGTAATCAATGATGGCATCACGGCGCAAATCACGCAGATACATTTGCGCCCGCTTGTTGACCCGATCATCCTCCATTTGGTTCATCAATTCATCAAAGCTAGGGCCATTATCGACCTTGGGGTCATCGCGGCCACACAGCATCAACACCCGCACCCCTTCGCTTATCGAGCCGAAAGGCGGGGTGGCTTCACCCAGTGACAATGCCAAAATCGCGCTTTGCAGTGCGGTCGGCAGATCGCGGGCGCGGATCTGGTCATTGGCCACCACTTGGGCATTGACCTTGGCGGCTACGGCATCGACATTGCCGCAACCCCGTGCTGATTTCATGGCGGTGGCGAATTCTTCGGCTGCTTTGGCCGCATCGGCCTCGGTGGTTTTGGGCGGGAAATTGATCGACACTTGTTTTAATGCCAAAATCGCATCGCGCGGGTCAGCGGTGAGAACTTGACGCTTATCAATCAGCAACAGGATCGAAAATCCGCCGCGTGTTTCCACTGGCCCGACCAATTGCCCATTTTCCAACGACCGCACCGCAGTTGCCAATTCTGTGGGTAATTGTGCCAGACGAATCCAGCCCAAATCGCCGCCCACGGCCGAAGTTGATGCTTCGGAAAATTGGCGGGCATAGGCGGTGAAAGAACCGCCTTGTTTCAGCTGTTCGACAATTTTCTTGGCATTTTCGGCGACGGCGTTGTGGCTTTCAGGAGTGGCCGAGAGGAAAATCTCACCAATCCGATATTCCTCGGTGCCTTTGGATGCTTTTAGCCGTTCCAACAGCTCTTTGACCTCTTCTTGGCTGACATTGACAAAGGGCTGGACATTGCGCCGCAGCACCCTTTGCCATGCCAATTCCCCTTTGATCTGGCGTTTTAACGATGCGGAGGAAGATCCGATTTTAAGCAAATGGGCATTGAGCGCCGGGACATTGCGTTTGAAATTTTGTTCGGCAACGCGGGTAAAAGTGTCCTCGACTTCGCTGTCGGGAATGGTAATTTCCGCGACCTTAGCCTCTTGGATTTGCAGGGTTTCATCAATCAAATTGCGCAAAACCTGCATCCGCAGCCGTTCAATTTCCTGGGCGCTGGGGGTGTTGTTGCTGGCCGACAGAATCAGCGCCAGCCTTTGTTCGACATCGGTGCCGGTGATGATGTCGCCATTGATAATCGCCGTGGCTTTGCGCATATTTGGCGTGCCTTTGCCATACATGGTGATATTTGCGGGGATATTCAGGCTGCCGCTGTTGCCGCCCGAACTGCCAGCGCCATCGCCCGCGTCCTGGGCATAGGCAGGAGCACCGGCAATCGCGCAGCAAGCTGCTGCTATACAAGCGATTTTCATGAATTTTTGCGAGAATGCCCGCAGGTGAAATTGTTTCATCACTGGTAAGTCATTCCTCTTGAAGTCCAAAACTGTGCGGTATTCATTCATATTTATTGCCGCCAACCTTAACGCAAGCTGAGCATTTTTGGATATTTCCAGCCCATTAGCCGTTTTGCGCAAGGCTGCCAATGGTTGCTTCACTTAAAGCCCAAATTGCGCAGGACAAAATGCAGTTGAAAGCTATTGCCTTTGCCAGCATCGCCGATTGACACATAATCGCGCCGCCAAGTAAAGCCCAGCTCTAAACAATCATTTTGATAGGCCACCCCAAAACGTGTGCGCAGTGGTTGCAATTCTTTGATTGTCGCCGCTCCCAACAGATTTTGTTGGGATAAATCGAACACGCCAGAGCCAAAGGCCGACCAATTGCGGGCAAAAGCCACCCGTCCAGCAGCGCGCAGTTCGTGGCTATCGCGCAAATCTTCGACACTGGCGGCGATTTGGCGGTTTAGCCGGGCATAGCCCACTTCGAGATAGGTGCGTTCGCTGCCCAAAGTGGCGTCAATTTCATTGCGGCGAAAGGCCAGCGTGTCTTTATCAAGCCGAAAACGGTGGGTTAGTTTGAGGAAATTTTTGTATCGGACATCCAATCGGCCAACAATATCCGATGTCTTGTCCGATAACCCCGTGCCATTGGGCAATAATGTCGGTTGGTTAGTGAGGCGATAAGACTGCCCCACCGTGGCATTTAACCGCCAATTTGGCCGTTCCAATTGCCAATCCACCCCATAGGCAAATCGCACCCCATCCTCGATCCGATCATAGCCCGAAAAGCGATTAAGCGCGAAAAGATTGCCATCTTCGAGTTCAATAGCGCGGGCGTCTTCGTTCGGCACCGCCAGATTGCGGGTGGAGGGGCTGGCGACGATCTGGAAATGTGGGGTGAGCACCTGCGTCCCCTTCCATAAGGGCGAGATAAACGGCCAAGTGACATCAACCGCCGCCACCGCCACCCCCCGCGTTTGCCAGCCCGGATTGCCGCGATAGAGCGCATTGGTGGTCAACGCATTATCCGCCGAATGATAGGCATCGCCGCGCAGCAAGGTGGTCAGCGTAAAAACCTGCCCCATCGGCGTAATTCGCCGCATATCCCATTGGGCCTTGGCAAAGGCGCGCTGGGTATCTTGGCCCGATGTGCGGGTAATGGCCAAGGAATTAAGCTGAAATTCCAATTTTCCACCCAGCACCGGATTGGCCAGACGGCGGCGATAATCAATCACCGGCAGGGCAATCGGCACCAGCCCCTGTTTTTCATTGCTGCGCAGGGTTTGAAAGGCCCAGCCGGTGATCGAAAAATGGCTACTGGCATCGACCCGCGAAATATCGGCGGTAGAACGCAAAATATCATCATTGCTGATAAAATAACGACGGAGAAAGGTGCGGTCAGCGGTGATCCGGCCGGAAAAACTGCCGCTCCAATTGGGCGAAAATTGGAACGCGCCATTGGCTTCGAGGTAGCCGCGAACATTGGTTTGCTGGTTGGTATTGGTTCCGGCCACCGGAATCCGCGCGCTGCGGGTGGCATAGCCGGTCACTTGATAGGCGCCTTTGTCGGTCAGGGCGCGGAATTGGCCCGAGATCATCGGTGCGGCTTGGCTGAAAACATAGGCGGTGAGCGCAATATCGCGGTTGTCGGCCAGCCGTTTGTAATAGGTTTCGCTGACTTCTAAGCCATTGCTGGCGGAAATGCGCAAATTGGGGATCAATAGCCCCGAAATTGCCCGCCCATCGGTGGCGATAAACAGGCTGGGCAGGGGGATCAGGCTTTGGCCAAACATCACCATCCGCGCCCCGTTAAACCGCACCAATTTGCGTTTTGGGTCGTAAATCACTTGTTTGGCAATGATTTGCCAGCTGGGTTTTTTGTCGCAATCTTTGGCATCTACCACGGCGCAGCCGGTATAGGCGGCATGGCCAAGCAGAATTTTGCCGTCGGCTTGTTGGGTGCCACCCGCTGCTGCCAATCTGCCGCCTTCGCGCAGGGTCAATAACAGGCTGCTCATCGCCCCCATTTTGAAATCATCGGTCAGTTCGACCGATTCGGTGAACAGCTGATTGCCATCCTGATCGACCATGCGGACATTGCCATGTGCGATGATTTTGCCACTGGCGCGATTCCAGCTTACCTGATCGGCGCGGACACTTTGATCATCGCGGTGGAGAAAGACATTGCCGGATGCGGTGGCGATCTCGGCATCATCGAGATATTCCACCCTATCTGCTTCAAATTGCATCGGTTTATGGGTGGATTGGGGGGATAATGCGGGGATGGATTCGGGCAAGGATGATGCGCTGCTTTGCACGGGGTCATGCAGATTGGCATTTGTATCTTGGGCGGATGCGGGCGCGCTCAAAGCCAATGCGGCAGTAGCGCAGCTGGCGAAAAGGCTGAAATTGGCAAGAGATATTTCGGGCCGAACGACATATTGCATCCCTTGCCTATCGCACCCGCGCAGCTTAACTGCAAGGAACAGCTGTGACGATTTGCGCTGAAAATGATTTGGAGATGGCATGAAAATTCAATTTCTTGATGAAGGTTTGTCACAGCTCGGTGGTTTGGTCGCGCAGGTAATCAATCAGGATGCTCTGCCGCATGATCCGGCGGATATTGTCGCTGCTGGGGCCAAGGCATCGCGTTTTTCGGGCAAGGCGGGACAGATCTTTGAACGATTTGTCGCGGATAGGGGCGCGGTATGCCGCCTGGCTCTGGTCGGTTTGGGCGAGGCAGGGTCGAAAAATCGTCTGGCCAATTGTGAAAAAGCCGGTGCGGCATTGGCGGCGAAATATCTGCGTTCGGGCGAGGTGGAATTGCGGCTTGATCTGCAAAATGCGGGGCTGAATGGTGATGAGGTCGCCGCTTTGCTGCTGGGGTTGCGGCTGCGTAGCTGGCACTATGATGCCTATAAAACCAAGCAAAACGATGAGCAAAAGGCAAGTTTGTCAGGCGTTTTTGTGATTGGTGCGGCGAATGATGCGGCGGCAGCATGGGCCAAGGCCGAAGCAGTGGCACAAGGTGTGGAATTTACCCGCGAATTGGTGACGCAACCCGCCAATGTGCTCTTTCCCATCAGTTTTGTTGCGCAATGCCAAGCGCGGATGGCGGGAACGGGGCTGGAAATCAGTTGCTTGGATGAGGCGCAGATGAAGGCGCTGGGCATGGGGGCATTGCTGGGCGTGTCGTTAGGATCACCACAGCCGCCGCGCTTGTTGGTCATGCGCTGGAATGGCGGCGAGGCGGGCGGTAAACCCACGGCATTTGTTGGCAAGGGTGTCACCTTTGACACCGGCGGCATTTCGCTGAAACCCCCCGCCGGCATGGAAGATATGAAATGGGACATGGGCGGCGCGGGCGCGGTGGCGGGGGCGATGCTGGCTTTGGCCAAGCGCCGGGCGCGGGCCAATGTCGTCGGTATTTGCGGCTTGGTGGAAAATATGCCCGATGGCCATGCGCAAAGGCCGGGCGATGTCGTGACGTCGATGTCCGGCCAAACCATCGAAGTTATCAACACCGATGCCGAAGGGCGGCTGGTTTTGTGTGATGCGCTGACATGGGTGCAACGTGAATATGCCCCGGCGGCGATTGTTGATCTGGCGACATTGACCGGCGCGATGATCGTGTCATTGGGTGCAGAATATGGCGGGATGTTTGCCAATGATGATGAACTGGCCGGTAAATTATCGGCGGCGGGCAGCACATGCGGCGATAAATTGTGGCGGATGCCGATGGGCGCAGCCTATGACAAGCAGATCGACAGCGCCATCGCCGATATGAAAAATGTCGGCCCGCGTTATGGCGGCTCGATCACGGCGGCGCAGTTTTTGGCGCGGTTTATCGACAAGGGCATGGCTTGGGCGCATCTGGATATTGCCGGAACCGTATGGGCCGACAAGCCTGGCGCGACATGGGATAAGGGGGCAACCGGCTTTGGTGTGCGGCTGCTCGATCAATATGTCAGGGATAATCTTGAGGGTTGATTTCTATCAGCTGAGCCGCGATCCGGTGGAAGTGGCGTTGTGCGCGGTGGCACGTAACAGCCTGAAGATCGGGTCGCGGCTGTTGGTGGCGGCGGCGGATGAGGCGCTGCGGGTGCGGATAAGCCAGACGCTGTGGACGCATATAGCTGATAGCTTTCTGGCCAATGGGTTAACGGGCGGCCAGCATGATGCGCGCCAGCCGATATTGATTTCCGACAGCATGACAGCGGCGAATGGGGCGGCATTTTTGGTGCTGGCTGATGGGATCTGGCGCGAGAGTGACACGGCATTTGCGCGGGTGTTTTATTTTTTCAATGAGGCGACATTGCAAATAGCGCGGGAGACGTGGCGGATGCTGGG
>JBEAOQ010000381.1:0-2841 GCA_041164845.1 Pseudomonadota bacterium
GCAACAACCAGAACAAATGGGGATAAGTTTTTCCCCATTCTGGGCTTGCCATGCTAAGATGGGGGCTTGCGCAGTGATTCGAACGAAAAAAGAACACTGCATGGCAACAACGCCACAACAGATATCGTAGCAATTCGGTCATTTAAGACCAATCAGGGGGCAAATCGTGGAATTGAGCAACAGAGGCGCTGCGGAAATGGCCGAAGACACCGGCGTGATCGACATGATCCCACATCAACAGGAGGCGGGCGCAAGTCCGGCTGTGCCAATGGCAGAAAAAAGTGATCTAGGTGCGAACGCACTCTGCAAGGAAGGTGCGAACGCACTCACCAAAAACGCTGCGGATGCACTCACCGGCGTTATGGCCGCTGCTGCGGGTGCGGCAATCGCCGCCGCTGCTCTACCCGTGTCCGATTCCAAAACGGTTAACGCCCGCCGTTTTACTATTCTAACCGATGCCTCGCGCGATAGTCTGCTCACCCTATTCGGCAAAGACACGCTCGATGATCGCTATCTGCTGCCCGGCGAAACCTATCAAGATTTGTTCGCCCGCGTCGCCGATGCCTATGCCGACGATCAACCCCATGCCCAGCGGCTCTATGATTATATCTCGAAATTGTGGTTTATGCCGGCCACACCGGTGCTGTCCAATGGCGGCACGGGGCGCGGGTTGCCCATCTCCTGCTATCTCAATTCGGTGGATGACAGTCTTGACGGCATCGTCAATACGTGGACCGAAAATGTCTGGCTGGCCTCACGCGGCGGCGGCATTGGCACCTATTGGGGCAATGTCCGTGGTATTGGCGAACCGGTCGGCTTGAATGGCAAAACCAGCGGGATCATCCCCTTTGTTCGGGTGATGGATTCGCTCACACTGGCTATTTCGCAGGGGTCTTTGCGGCGTGGTTCGGCGGCGTGCTATCTTGATGTGGCGCATCCCGAAATCGAAGAATTCCTCGAAATCCGCAAACCTTCGGGCGATTTCAACCGCAAGGCGCTGAATCTCCATCACGGCGTTCTGTTGACCGATGAATTTATGGAAGCGGTGCGCGATGGCGCCGAATTTGCCCTGCGCAGCCCCAAAGACGGCTCGGTGCGCGGCAGTGTTGATGCCCGCAGCCTGTTTCAAAAGCTGGTCGAAACCCGTCTGGCCACTGGCGAGCCTTACATCATCTATTCCGACACCGTAAACCGCGCCATGCCCAAACATCACCGCGATCTGGGGCTAAAGGTTTCCACCTCCAACCTCTGCTCGGAAATCACCCTGCCGACGGGGCGTGATCATCTGGGCAATGACCGCACCGCCGTCTGCTGCCTGTCCTCGCTCAATCTTGAAACATGGGATGAATGGGCTGGGGAGCGCAATTTTGTCGAAGATGTCATGCGCTTCCTCGACAATGTCCTGCAAGATTATATCGACCGCGCCGGTGAAGAAATGGCCCGCGCCAAATATAGTGCGATGCGCGAACGCAGCGTTGGCATGGGGGTGATGGGCTTTCACAGCTTCCTACAAATGAAGGGTATCGGCTTTGAAAGCGCGATGGCCAAGGCATTGAACCTGAAAATGTTCAAACATATCAGCGCTCAAGCCGACGAAGCCTCGATGCTGCTGGCCGAAGAACGCGGCGCTTGCCCCGATGCCGCCGAAATGGGGGTGATGCAACGCTTCAGCTGCAAAATGGCCATCGCCCCCACCGCCAGCATCAGCATCATCTGCGGCGGCACCAGCGCCTGTATCGAGCCGATCCCCGCCAATATCTATACCCACAAAACGCTGTCGGGCAGCTTTGTGGTCAAAAATCCCTATCTGGAAAAATTGCTGGCCAGCAAAAGCAAAGACTCCAACAATGTCTGGAACTCCATCCTCGAACAGGGCGGCTCGGTGCAACATCTTGATTTCCTCTCGCCAGAGGAAAAAGCGGTCTACAAAACCAGCTTTGAAATCGACCAACGCTGGCTGCTTGAATTCGCCGCCGACCGCACCCCCTACATCGACCAAGCGCAGAGCCTCAACCTCTATATCCCCGCCGATGTCGATAAATGGGATCTGGCGATGCTGCATTTCCAAGCCTGGGAAAAAGGCATCAAATCGCTCTATTATCTGCGGTCAAAAAGCGTCCAACGCGCCGGTTTCGCCGGCGGTGTAGAAGCCGACAACACCGCAGAACCGGCCAAATACGAACTGCCCACCACCGATTATGACGAATGTCTGGCTTGTCAGTGATGGGTTTAAGGAAGTTCTCTTGGGGGCTTTTTGCCCCCAAACCCCCCTTAACGTCTCCCGACGAGAAGCCGCGATAGTGGGCGAGGAAAATTCCAAACCGACTCTGCGCAGCCAGATGCGAAATCCTTATTTTTGGGCAGGTATGGTCGTCGGAATTACATGGATTGCAGTCTTTGTTTGGCTCTCAATTGACCTCGGCTGGCCGGACAATTATGGATTCCATTGTCATGGCAAGGGCTGCCTTTTTGTGGAAATTTGGCACAGTCCAACATTGCTGAAACACAATCGCCTCAAAGAATTTGCCCTCTTCATGTGTGTGTGGACGCTTCCTGCGCTGGTTTTAGGTGTTTGGGCTTGGGTGGGATGGAAAAAACTTAAGAACAAACACCTCAACTTTTCCCTATTCGATGATAATCCACCACCGCCCTAAACACCAACTTTCGTCGGAAGACGTAATGGGGTGCAGGGGTTTTGACCCCTGCAAAAAGAAAAATTCAGTCGCGTAATCAAACCAGAATCCCTCAAATAGGACCCACCCTATCCCCATGACCCGCCGCATCATCACCGGCCTCAACGCCACCGGCCAATCCACCGTCCTGATCGACGGCCCCGTCCAG
>JBEAOQ010000382.1:0-8561 GCA_041164845.1 Pseudomonadota bacterium
CGCCGCGCAGGCGACCCCGATTCGCTGATTTCGGATAATGCGCGGATCAAGGCGACGGTGCCTTGGGTTCCGAAATATGCCGATTTGGACGTGATTGTCGGTCATGCGCTGGCTTGGGAGCGGAAATTGACGGCAATTCGGAGCTGATTTGGGCGTCAAGGCTTGACTTGGCGGGGCGGCCCCCTTAACGGCGCGTCTTCCTATTTATTGCAAGGGCAGATTTGCCTGCGCGCCGCAGACGAGAAACCCGATGAAAATTCGCAACAGCCTTAAATCGCTTAAAGACCGCCATCGGGATAACCGCGTGATCCGTCGCCGTGGCCGCACTTATGTGATTAATAAGACCAATCGCCGCTTCAAAGCACGCCAAGGCTGAGGCATTGATATTTGGCTGATGCCGGGCTGCGAACGGCACATTTTTGCGCTTCCGGTGCTCACGGCCCAAATGGCCGCTCCGCTCCGGTTCTCAAAATCCGCCATTCTCGCTCCGGCCTGAGCCAAATCTCAACCCCTCAATGTGTTGATTCTGGGTTGAGTTATTAAGTCGTGGTTGAAAATCAGCAAATTCAGATAACCGCCGTCGTTTTCGATATTGGTCGGGTGTTGGTGCAGTGGCGGATGGCGTCGCTTTATGAAAAACTGATTCCAGATCCGGCGCGACTGGCATGGTTTTTGTCGCATGTGGTTACCGAAAACTGGCATTTTCAACATGATGCGGGTCGCCCCTTGGCCGAGATGATCGCCGAGCGATGCGCGCAGTTTCCCGATGAGCGGGCGCTGATTGAGGCCTATGCCCCGCGTTGGTTAGAGACGGTGCCGGGGCTGGTGGCTGGCAGTTTGGAATTGGTCGAAGCATTGGCAGCGCGCGATGTGCCGATGTTCGCAATCACCAATTTTGGCGTGGATACGTGGATGATGTTTCGCCCGACATTCCCGATTTTAGACCATTTTCGCGACATTGTCGTTTCGGGGTATGAGTGTCTGACCAAACCCGATCCGGCGATTTATGCGCTGGCGGCGACGCGCTTTGGCCATGCGCCGTCAGAGATGCTGTTTATTGATGATAATGCGGCAAATATTGCCAGCGCCCGCGATTGTGGCTGGCAGGGGCATCATTTTGTTGATGCCCCGACACTGGCGGTTGAATTGCGGCAACGCGGATTGATTGATTAGCATTATTCTCTGAATCGCGTCACCCTCTAAATCAACGCAATATCCGGCGCATCTTCTTGCTTCATCCCCACCACATTATATCCGGCATCGACATGGTGAATTTCGCCGGTCACACCCGATGACAGGTCTGACAGCAAATATAGCCCCGCCCCGCCGACATCCTCAATCGTCACATTGCGGCGCAGCGGTGAATTGAGCTGGTTCCATTTGAGAATATAGTTGAAATCGCCAATGCCCCGCGCCGCCAAAGTTTGGATCGGGCCAGCAGAAATACCGTTGATGCGGATATTTTTCGGCCCCAGATCATTGGCCAGATATTTGACACTGGTTTCCAGCGCCGCCTTGGCCACACCCATGACATTGTAATGCGGAATCACTTTTTCTGCGCCATAATAGCTGAGGGTGATGATCGAACCGCCGCTTTCGGGCATCATCGCCATCGCCCGTTTGGTCACGGCGACCAGCGAAAAGGCCGATATATTCATGGTCATCAGGAAATTATCCAGCGTGGTGTCATAATACCGTCCGCGCAGCTGGGTTTTATCTGAAAAACCAATGGCATGAACGACAAAGTCAATGGTTGGCCAGCGCGCTGCCAGCTGGGCAAAGGCGGCATCCAGCGCATCCATATCCGACACATCGCAATCAATCAGCAGATCGCTGCCTAGGCTTTCGGCTAAGGGGCGCACACGTTTTTCCAAAGCCTCGCCCTGATAGGAAAAGGCCATTTCCGCGCCATGCTCATGCAGTTTTTTGGCAATGCCCCAAGCCAGCGATTTGTCATTCGCCAGCCCCATAATCAGGCCCCGCTTGCCCTGCATCAATCCTGTCATACACTGCCTTCCTGTAACGAAGTTTGTTGTCTCATATCATCTCTGGCGCGGTTATCACTTTGGCCCAAATGGTCCCGTGCTGCATCACCGACCGCCAAAGCCGCATTTAACTCGGCTCCGGCTACTATTCCTAGGCCAATTAGCCAGAAAAAGAAAAGGGCGATCATCACCCCGGCCAAACTTCCATAGGTTAAATCATAGTGGAAAAAACTGCGCAAGATAGCCGGTAGGGCCATGGAAACACCGACCCACCACAATGTCACCAGCAAAGCGCCCGGATATTTGGGATAGGCTTTGCTGCGGTATCGGCCGGGGGTAAGCGCCAGAAAAACCAGATAAATCGACGCCAACAAGATCAGGCTGGGGATGATCCGCGACAGGACTAATTGGAAAAACGGCTGCTCCATCAGCGGAAAATGCACGGCCATAATCGTCTGCGCGGCGGTTATCGCGATTTGCACATAGAGCGAGGCCAGCAGAAAAATCACCGAGACCATAATCATCGCCATCGACAGCAATCTGTATCGCCACTGCGCCGCACCCAGCGTCACCCCATAGGCGCGGTGGAGAATATCGCGGATCGTCTCAATCAGGCTGGACACGGTCCACAGCCCCACTGCCGCGCCAAGCCCCAGCAGCCAGCCGTGCCGCGCCCCCATCACTTCATTGGCCACCGGTCGCACCACATCGGCGACCATCGGCGGCAAAGCCATCAGCAACACCGCCAAAGATGCCGCCCGCTCGCCTTGTTCCCCAATCGCCGAAAACACCGCGCCAATCACGATGAAAAACGGAAATAGCGCCAAAATCCCCATATAGGCCAGATTACCCGCATGGATAAACCCATCCTGCCACACCCCCGTCACCACCCGCCGAATGACAGTGAACAGGTGATGACCCATGGCTATTTTACGCCAGATCACGCGGTTAAACGCCCAATTTTCCGCGCAAATCGCGGGTATCGCGCCAACCATCTAGCCGCGCCGCCAAATCCGCATCACCTTCGGGCAGCATGATTTCCAGCGTCACCAGTTGATCGCCGCGTGAGCCATCTTTGCGGGTAAATCCACGCCCTTTCAGCCGCAACGTCTTGCCCGAAGAGCTGCCCGCTGCCACCGCCAACATTACCGCGCCGTCCACCGTTGGCACTTTAATTTTTGCACCATGCACCGCCTCATCCAGCGCAATCGGCAGGTCGAGCCGGATCATATCGCCCTCTTTGCGGTAAAAAGCGTGCGGCTGGATGGCGATGGTGACAATCGCATCGCCATTGCCGCCCATACCGACATCGCCCTTGCCCGCCAGCCGCATCTGGGTGCCCTCCTCGACCCCCGCTGGCAGTTTCACATCTATTGTTTTGCCATCGGACAGGGTGATCCGCTGGCTGGCACAGATCGCCGCATCGGGCAGGGCTACGGCCAGCCGGTAATTGCTATTGGCCCCTTTGGGCGCACGGCGCTGACCTCCACCTTGCTGACCTCCGCCTTGCGGGCCACCCCCCCGTTGGCCACCACCACCAAACAGCCCTTCAAAAATATTACCAAGGTCGATATTTTCCGCCCCACCAAATCCGCCGCCAGCAAAATCATCGGGGCGAAAACCACCGCCACCCCGTCCACTCCCATACCCTCCGCCCCCAAACCCCGCAGGATTGCCATCAATATCAATCTCGCCGCGATCAAATCGCGCCCGTTTTCCGGTATCTTCCAGAATGTCATAGGCGCGGGTAATCTCGTTAAACCGCTCACCGGCTTTGGGATTATCCTGATTGCGGTCGGGGTGATATTGCTTGGCCAGCTTGCGATAGGCGGCTTTTACCTCTTTTTCAGTGGCACTGCGCTGAATGCCCAGAATTTTATATGGATCTGCTGTCATAGGCTTCACCTAAGTATCAATGCCCGAAACAGCAAGCCATCATGGCTATGCCTTGCGCTATATCGCCGCTATATGGCGGGCCTATGTCCGATAATCACCGCCAAAATACACCACACACAGCTGCGGATGCCCGCACTATCATCCCCTGCGGCGATCCCTTGGCTCTATTTGATACATGGCTGAATGAGGCCAAAGCCAGTGAACCCAACGACCCCAATGCGATGGCCCTGGCCACCGCCACCGCCAGTGGTGCACCATCATTGCGGATGGTGCTGCTTAAAGGGCACGGGCCGGACGGTTTTGTGTTCTACACCAATGCCCACAGCCGCAAAGGCACGGAAATTGCCGAAAACGCCCAAGCTGCGCTGCTGTTTCATTGGAAGAGTTTGCGCCGCCAAATCCGGGTTGAGGGTGAACTCAAAGAAGTTCCTCTCGCTATGGCCGATGCCTATTTCGCCAGCCGTGCGCGCGATTCGCAGCTAGGCGCGGTGGCATCGGATCAATCCGCGCCGCTCGATCATCGGCAAACCTTTCTTGATCGCTTTGCCGATGCAGAGGTGCAATTTGCCGGAGATGCGGTGATTCGTCCCGCGCATTGGACTGGCTTCCGCCTCACCCCCAGCGCCATGGAATTTTGGACCGACCGCCCCCACCGCCTGCATGAACGCCGCCGCTTTACCCGCAGCGGCACCACATGGGCCAGCAGCTTGTTGTATCCATGAAACACAGCCATACCCATAAATCCGCCGCCGCGCTCAATCGCAGCGCCGCCTATGCCAGCATCAGCATGGCGGTTGGCTTGGTCGGTCTGAAATTTTGGGCCGCCTATACCACCGGCTCTTCGGCGATGCTGGGGTCGCTGGCGGATTCGGCGCTGGATCTGGCTTCCAGTCTGGCCACTTTGGTCGGGGTGTGGATTGCCGGTCAGCCCGCCGATGACAATCACCGCTTTGGCCATGGCAAGGCAGAAGCCCTATCCGCCATGTTCCAAGTGGTGATGATCGCCATTTCAGCGGTGCTCTTGGCTTTGCGCTCGGGTCAGGATTTGTGGCTGGGTTCGCGCACTGCGGCGGCGGGCAATGGCATATGGGTATCGCTGATCGCCATTGGCACGACTTTGTTGCTGCTGGCGTGGCAACGCCATGTTATCCGCCGCACCGCCAGCGTCGCCATTGCCACCGATCATCTGCATTATAAATCGGATTTGGTCTTGAATCTGGCCGTGATTGTCGCGCTGTTGCTCGATCAATATGCGGGATTTCGCCATGCCGATCCGCTGTTTGGTCTGGCTATCGCCCTGTGGTTGGCATGGGGGGCGTGGCGCGCATCGGATGAAGCGATCACCCAGCTGATGGACCATGAATGGCCCGATGACAAAAAATCGCGCTTCCTCGATGTCCTGTCGCGCCATCCCGAATTGCGCGGCGTCCACGATCTGCGCACCCGCACCTCTGGCGCGCATGATTTTGTCCAATTTCACGCTTGGGTCGATGGGCAAATGAGCGTGACCGAAGCCCATCGGATTATGGATGAAATCGAAGCGCGGTTATTGATCGAATTTCCCGGGGTGGAAATCTTGATCCACCCCGATCCGGTGGGACATGAGGACGAGGTTTAAACCCTAATTACCCTGCACCTGCTTCGCTGCCCGCACTTGCTCTTGCGAAATTGGCACGATCTTAATTTCTACCCGCCGGTTTTTCGCACGGCCTTCTGGCGTATCATTGCTGGCTATCGGGATGGTCGAGGCAAAACCTTGGGTTCGCAGCCGCGCCGCCGCCACGCCTTTGATCGTCAGATAATCGCCCACTGTCCGCGCCCGATTTTCCGACAACAGCTGATTATGCGTCGCCGATCCGGTGCTGTCGGCATGGCCATAAACATCAACCAAACTGTTGGGATATTGGGCCATATTCGCCGCAATTTTGTCCAAAGTTGGCCGAAATCCGGGCTTTAACATATAGCTATCGGTATCGAAGGTCACGCCATCGGGCAAATTGACCAAAATCGCGCTGCCATCATCGGTGGTGGTGACATCGACGCCGGTGCCTTCGGTTTTTTCCTTCAGCTCTTTGATCTGCTTGTCCATCGTATAACCGATGGCCCCGCCGGCCACGCCGCCAATCCCTGCGCCAACAATCCGTCCGGTGGGGCCGCCAATCAATCCGCCCAGCAGCATTCCGCCCAACACGCCAATCCCACCGCCAATCGCGGTGCGCGATACTTTTTGCTGGCCGGTATTGGGGTCGGTGACACAGGCAGACGTGCTCAGCAGCGAGACAGCGGCGATACAGGTCAGTGTTTTGCGATATGTGGTCATAATCTGGCCCCTTTGGGTGAATTTGTCATTTTGCTATCAACCAGCCAAGCTGAACAACAGCTGCACAGCACGGCTATCATGGTTTGCGCACCGCGTGAATCCCTTTTCAACACCCCTTCGCAAACCGCGCAATAGCTGCTAATCCCATCAGAATGACCCCATTCCCTTGGATTGATCTGTGCATTATTATTGGGCTGGTTCTGATCAACAGCTTGTTTTCCATGTCCGAAATGGCCATCGTCTCGGCGCGTCCGGCGCGGCTTAAACTGGCTGCGGATCGTGGTAGCAAGGGGGCAGCAGCGGCGCTGGCCTTGGCCGCTGATCCGGGCAAATTCCTCTCGACCGTGCAATCAGGCATCACCCTAATCGGTGTCGTAGCCGGAGCATTTTCCGCCGACAGTCTCGGCGCTCCCATCGCCGAAAGGCTGGTGGCGCTGGGATTGCCATCGCAATGGGGTGCGCAATCGGGCTTTGCTGTGGCGATTATTGTCACCACCTATCTCAGTCTGGTCGCGGGTGAATTGGTGCCCAAACAAGTGGCTTTGCGCAATGCCGAATCTATTGCCATCGCCTCGGCCCGCCCCATGGCCTTGTTCGCACGGGCCACCGCGCCGGTGGTCTGGCTGTTGGATCGTTCATCGGCGTTTCTGCTGCGGCTGATTGGCGTGCGCCCCCCCACCGAACCCGAAGTCACCGAAGAAGAGCTGCATCTGATGTTCGCCGAAGCCACCCGTAGCGGGGTGATCGAAGAGGACGAACGGGCGATTATGGCCGGCATTATGCGGTTGGCCGACCGTCCGGTGCGCGAATTAATGACCCCGCGCACCGAAATTGATGCGCTGGACCGCCGTGCGAGTGAGTCAGAAATCCGCGCAGTCATAAAAGATAGCCCGCACAGCATGTTGCCCGTTTCCGATGGCAATACCGATAATATTGTCGGTGTGGTCAAAGTGCGCGAAGTTTTGGCGGCACTGCTCAATGCCCAAAACACCAGCCGCAAATTTCAAATGGCCCGGTTGATTCGCCATGCGGAAATCATCCCCGATCAATTGGATGCGATGGACGCGCTGCGCATTTTGCAACAATCCGATATTTCCATGGCGCTGGTGCATGATGAATATGGGCATCTGGAGGGCATCGTTACCCCCGCCGATCTGCTTTCGGCTATAGTCGGCAATTTCGTATCCCACGGCGATGCTGGCGATGAACCGATGCTGATAAGCCGCGCTGATGGTTCGATGCTGATCGCGGGTGCTTTCCCCGCCGATGCTTTGGCCGATCAACTGGGCCTAGACCTTCCCGAAAACCGCGATTACGCCACCACTGCCGGTTATGTATTGTCGATCCTCAAACGTCTGCCATCCGAAGGCGAGGTTTTTGCCACCGAAAATTGGCGCTTTGAAGTGGTTGATATGGATGGCCGCAAAATCGACAAGCTGCTGGTCAGCGCGATTGCGGCAAAGGACAACCTCACGCCCTCGTCGCCCCGTGCTTGACACGGGGTTTGGCTTTTTTCTAATATGGATTAAGCGCCACCCTCAACCCGCGCTGGCTTGCGCCTCACGGCCATCGCCTTGGGGAGCGGCCAGAATATCGCGGGTCACATCACCCTTGGCCACGGTGTTGGTTTTGGGATCGCCGACGGTGGAGCGGATGCTAACCTCGGGGGTTCCGGCACGGCTAATTGTGCTTTTTTCCACACCACTGCGCGGGGCAGGGCCGCCAAACATCGCGTCCAGCGTTTGCTGATCGGCGCTGCGCAACGTGGGGCGGGGTGCGCCGGGTTGCGGCGGGGTCAGGGCAAAATCAGGCGGGACAATCAGCGGCGCTTGGCGTTGCACCGCCATTTCATCGGGGCGGGCGCGGGTCAGGAAACCGCCGCCGCTGCCACATCCGGCCAGCATCAATGTGGTGGCGCTTGCCAAAATTAGGGCCGTGATCTTACGCATATATCAATTCTCCGTTGCCGTATTGGCCGGTGGTGGCACGTTCTTATCACCCTTTTCGCGGGAAATAAATGATCGGGCAAGGATTATCAGCACGCCAATGGTAATTGCCGCATCGGCCAGATTAAAAATCATAAACGGGCGATAGCTGCCGAAATGCAAATCGGCGTAATCAATCACATAACCGAGATTTATCCGGTCACGGATATTGCCCAAAGCACCGCCCAAAACCAGTCCCAGCGCCGCGACATCGCCCGTTGCCTTTTCGCGCCACATCCACACCAGCACGACCAGAGCGATGCCGGCGGTAAGGGCGACCAAGGCCCAGCGCGCCGTATCATTGGTGGCGTGCAACAACCCCAGCGACACGCCGGTGTTTTGGGTAAAGGTGAAATTAAAATTGGGCATGATGTA
>JBEAOQ010000383.1:0-4962 GCA_041164845.1 Pseudomonadota bacterium
GCGCTTTTCAACACACGTCGATCCTAGTTCGGCCCCGTCAACACCGCTGCGACAACAGCGTAATCGCCAAGGCCAAAGCCCGAACGATTGGTGATGGTGGAGCCGCCGGGTACCGCCCCCGGGTCCGCTGCGCCTATTGCACGCAACAATTTATCGCCATAGCTGGCCGAAACCAGCACCGCCGACATAACACACATCTCGCCAAAGTAAAGGCGGAATGCGAACCGCACCCCGCCTTATCCTTGATAAAACGCCAAATTTTATTTCAGACCTATTTTTTCAGGGCGTCCCTGATCTCGGTCAGCAGATCCACTTCGCTGGGGCCAGCGGGCGCAGCAGCGGGCGGCGGCATGGCTTTATTGGCTGAACGCACGATCATAAAGATGACAAATGCCATAATCACAAAATTGATAATCGCGGTGATGAATGACCCGTAACCCAGCATCGCCACACCCGCTTTTTTCAACGCAGCATAGTCGTTAAGCGAACCCGCATATCCCGCAGGTATGGCGCCCAATGTGATGAACTTGCTGGAAAAATCGACTCCGCCTGTGGCCCAGCTGATCGTCGGCATAATCAGATCATCGGTCAGCGAGCTGACAATTTTGCCGAACGCCGCGCCAATGATGACGCCAACCGCCAAATCCAGCACATTGCCCCGCGCCAAAAAAGCTTTGAAATCTTGTAACATAATCTGCTTCCCTTATTGTTTGACCTTAAGTCATCGCAAGTCTGCCACAGGCTTTTGCGTCTCACAATCCCTTGTTTTTCGGCACAAACTGACAACAGTGGATTTTTTCGTAACGCCTCCTTGAACCAGCACATAGCTGTGCTATCTACACAAGACACTAATCACAAAACACATCAGATTGGTGTCGTTATTAGAGGGAATATCTATCATGTCATCCAAACTGACCGCACATTCCTTGCTCCGCCGCCCCTTACAGGCCGCCTTTGCCGCCGCGCTGGCGCTCAGCCTTTCGGCTTGCGGGGTAAATTCGGTGCCGACCGGCGAAGAAAACGCCAAGGCCAAATGGGCCGACGTCCAAAGTGCCTATCAACGGCGTAGCGATCTCATCCCCAATTTGGTGGAAACCGCCAAGGCCGCCGCCGCTTCGGAAAGCCAGATTCTGACCGCCGTTACCGATGCGCGGGCGCGGGCGGGGGCTATCACGGTCACCACCAATGATCTGTCCGATCCGGCGACGTTCCAAAAATTCCAAGGCGCGCAAAATCAGCTGACTCAGGCATTGGGTTCGCTGCGCACGGTGGTCGAAAAATACCCCGATCTGCAAAGCCAAGCGCGGTTTTCCGATCTGATGACTCAACTCGAAGGCACGGAAAACCGGATCAATGTGGCGCGGGAGCGTTACAATGAAGCGGTGCAGGAGTATAACACCACCATCCGCACGTTTCCGGCGGTGATGGCGGCCAAGATCATCTATGGAGCCAAACCGATGGTGCCCTTCGCCGCCGAAGCATCGGCCCAAACCGCGCCCAAGGTGAATTTTGGCGGTTTGACGGCCGATAAGCCCGCCGCTGCTCCAACAGCGGGGGCCAATGACAATGCCAATGCGGGTAAATCGACGGCGGCAGGGCAATAGGTGGCAGCTGCGGGTTAACTGCGATGTTGCGACAATTTCGCCTGTTCATATTGGGGTTGCTGGCGCTGTTTGCGCTGGCGGCTCCTGTTATGGCGGCGATTCCAGCTAGGCCAGATGGGCCGGTGTTAGACGAAGCGGGGATTATTCCGACGGAGACACTGGCGCAATTACAAACGCGGCTGAAAGCCTATAACCGCGACACGGGGCGGGCTGTTATGGTCGTGACCGTGACGTCGCTGGATGATGAAGATATTGCGTCCTATGCCAATGGCCTGTTCCACAAATGGGGGATTGGCGGCAAAGACAGTGACCAAGGCCTATTGCTGCTTATTGCACCTAGTCAGCGCAAAATAAGGATCGAAGTCGGATATGGTCTGGAAGAGTATTTTACAGATGCGCTATCGGGCAGAATTATCCGCGAAACCATAGCGCCGCAATTTCGTTCAGGGGATATTGGCGGCGGCATAAATGCCGGCGTAAGTGCCATCATCAGCCAATTGGATCGAGATCCGGCATCGGCCAAGGCATTGGCGGAAGCCGCTGAAGCGGAGAGCAAAAACAAAAAACACAAACGCAAAAATGACAGCCCTTTTGCCGCAGTAATTTGGATTATTCTGATTTTGGGTGCCATTATGATCTTTGGTCGTCGCAATCGCGAATTTGGCAACACACGCCGCAGTGGCATTGATCCCGGCATTGCTCTGTGGGTCGCCAGCGAAGTTTTGCGCGGCATGAGCAGCCGCGATGGCGGCAGTGGAAGTTGGGGAAATTCTGATGATGATGGTGGTGGCTGGGGCGGATTTGGCGGTGGTGGCTTTGGCGGCGGCGGCGCCTCCGGTGATTGGTAGGAGGCATTATGGCCCATAAATTCACCCTGACCAAAGCAGACCGCGTCCGCATTGGCACTGCGGTTACCGCTGCCGAAGCACAGACCAGCGGCGAAATTGTCACGATCATCACCGATCAATCCGACAGCTATGGTGATTGGGCGCTGATCTGGTCGGCGGTGGTGGCTTTGATGGCCTTGGTTGCGCTCAGCATCGCGCCAGAATTCTATATCGCCCAGATTGACCGCGTGATGGGCTGGTGGAGCGCCGAATGGCCACCGCGTGCGTTGTTCACACTGGCGGCAATTGTCGCCACAATCAAATTCGTCGGGATGCGGTTGATCTTGCTGTGGCAGCCCCTGCTCTTGTGGCTCACGCCCAAGCCGGTCAAGCAAGCAAGGGTGCGGCTGCGCGCCCTCACCTGTTTTCGCGTCGGCACTGAAAAACGCACCACGGGTTCTACGGGCGTGTTGATCTATCTGTCCCGCGCCGAACGGCGGGCCGAGATTGTCACGGAAAGCTCGATTTCCGCGAAAATTTCACCCGAAGTATGGGGCGCGGCGATGGCAGCATTATTGTCTCACATCAAACAGGGCCACGTCGCCGATGGCATGATTGACGCCATTGCGCAGGTCGGCGTGGTGCTGGCCGAACATTTTCCGCGCGATGCAGATGATGTCAATGAGCTGCCCGATCGGCTGATAGAAGTATGAGCAATGACATTAAAGATGATCCACAAGAAATTGTTTGGCAAGGGAAATTTATCACTGCTCGCAAACAGGGCCGCTGGGAATTTGTCAGCCGTGCGCGGGGGATAAGGGCAGCGGTTATTCTGGCGATTGATGATGCGGATCATGTGTTGTTGGTTGAACAATATCGCGTGCCATTGGGGCGCAACTGCATTGAACTGCCCGCCGGTTTGATTGGCGACCACGATGATGTGGTCGGTGAAAATGACGAAAACGCCGCTTTGCGCGAATTGGAAGAAGAAACCGGCTATACCGCCGCGCATATGGAAAATTTGGGCGAATTTTGGTCGTCGCCGGGCATGGTCAGCGAAAGTTTCACCCTGATGCGCGCCCATAACATAAGCCAAATTGGCCCGGGCGGCGGGACGGATGGCGAGAATATCACCGTTCACCGCATTGCCTTGGATGATTTGGAGGCTTTTCTTGCACAGCGCCGGCTAATCGGCGATGCTATCGACGTGAAATTGCTGACCCTGTTGGGGCCAAGGATTTTGAAGGGGAAATAAGCATGTCCAATCGCCTTGCGGGGAAATTGGCGCTGATAACCGGCGCGGCCCAAGGCTTGGGCGCGGCTATGGCCCATGCCATGGCGGCGCAGGGGGCGCGGCTGATGCTGACCGACCTCAATGCCGATGGTGTGGCCGAACAAGCGCGGGCGATAAACGCCATTCATGGCCATGACACCGCCCATTCTTGTCGCCATGACGTCACCTCCCAGGCGGATTGGACTTCGGCATTGGAACTGACGCAGCGCCATATGGGCGGTCTGTCGGTGCTGGTCAACAATGCCGGAATTGGCGCAGCAGGCACGGTCGAAAGCACCAGTTTGGCCAATTGGCACCGCGCTTTTGCAGTCAATGTTGACAGTGTATTTCTGGGCTGCAAATTGGCCATGCCGCTGCTGCGCGCATCGCAGCCCGCCTCGATCATCAATATTTCATCGGTGGCCGGTTTGGTCGCGTCGCCGATGATGGCCGCCTATCACGCCTCCAAAGCGGCGGTGTGGATGTTGACCAAATCCGTCGCTTTGGAATGTGCCAAGGCGGGCGATAATATCCGCTGCAATTCGGTGCATCCGGCCTATGTCGATACGCCGATATTGGAAGGGTTTCAGCGTCAAGGTTCAACCCATGAAGCCACGGTCAATTTCTTGGCGCGGGGGATTCCCATGCGGCGCGTCGGCGCACCCGATGAAGTGGCGCATGGGGTGGTCTATTTGGCCAGCGATGAAAGCAGTTTTATGACCGGTGCCGAGTTAAAGATAGACGGTGGTTTAACCGCAACATGAGCGCAAATAGCGGCGATAATGGCCCGATAATCCGCCGCCATCGCGTCACATCCTTTGATGTCGCCGCCGAAGCTGGGGTTAGCCAGTCCACGGTTTCGCGGGCTTTGGCCGGCGATTCTGTGGTCAGCGAGACAACGCGCCAACGTGTTGTCGAAGCCGTTGCCAAATTAAATTACCACGTCGATGAAAATGCCGCCCGCCTGCGCACGGGTCGCACTGGCACCATTGCGGTGGTGGTTATTCAGCGTGAAGGCGAAGAAATACAAGACTTTAATCCGTTTTATTTGGCCTTGCTGGGGGCGATTTGTGCCGCCGCATCGCGCCAAGGCCATGAGACATTGGTATCGTTTCAAGATGGCACCGCTGGTTTTTTCGGCCTCTATGAAGAGCAGCGCAAGGCCGATGGCTTGATTGTGATTGGCACCAATGAAAACCGGTCTGCTTGGGAATATTTCACCGAGGTTGCCCGCAGCGGCGCACAGGCGGTGTGCTGG
>JBEAOQ010000384.1:0-10809 GCA_041164845.1 Pseudomonadota bacterium
CGTGATGGGCAGGTCGATGGGTTGATTGATGATCCGCGCCAATGCCACGTTGATTTTGGCAAAATGGCCTGTGGGACATCCGCATCGCCCATGTGTTTAAGCGCGCCGCAGGTGGTGGCGATGCAGAAAATTGCCAAGGGGCCGCCGCATTTGGCTGGGGTGCCCAAAGCCTATGCCTATTCGCTGACCGGCTCGATTGCGGGCAAGCCTGCGCCCCAGCTGGGATGGGAAGGCTGGTTGATGATGGGCGGCAAAACCGCGCCGATGGCTAAGCAATATCCCGACAATATACTGGCCAATTTTACCGGAATTTCGGGAGTGGGGGCCAATAATTTTGATTGGAAGACCCATCCATCGCTGTTCAAAACATCGCTGGCGGATATTGATGGCCAGCCCAATATGCGGCGCTATTTCCAACGCGGGGGCAAGCTGATTATCTGGCATGGTTGGGCCGATGCGGCGATTCCGGCGGAGCAAACCATTGGTTTTTATCAGGATATATTGCGTCAATCGGGGGCGCGGGCCAAGACCAGTGTGAAGCTGTTTATGATCCCCGAAATGCAGCATTGTTTTGGCGGCAATGGTGCGGCGATTTTTGGCCAATTTGCGCCGCCGTCGCAGGATATTCCGCCCGACAGAAGCGTGGCGCGGGCGATGCAGATGTGGGTGGAACAGGGCCGCGTGCCGCTGAGCTTGGTGGGGCGCAAGGGGATGGTGCCGACCGATGAGGTGAAGCCGGATGAAAAGCAAAGGCTGCATTGTGCATGGCCTGCGTCGGCACGGCTGAAGGCGGGGGGTAATGCCGATGTGGCGGCGGATTATGTCTGCCGGATGCCGAAAGTGGGGCGGGGGTGAGGGTTTGATTTTACCCCTCCGTCAGCCGCTTGCAGCGGCTGCCACCTCCCCATTTGCACTGCGCGAAAATGGGGAGGAACTTTAAGGAGGGCTTGGCCCATTTGCACTGCGCGAAAATGGGGAAAACTTACTTACCCCTCTTCGCCTTAGCCGCTGCCTGTTTGGCCAGCACTATGCGGGCTTGGCTGCGGATATATTGGCGGATCGCTTCGAAGGTGCTTTTGCCCATAAAGCTGCCTTTGCCGACGGGTGGCATACCATGATCCATCAATGCGCCGTCGAATATCACTGCGTTAAACGCGGCTTTGTCCAGAATAATCGCAGATTCGCGCAGGTCTGGCGCGGGGCCGCCTGCGCCCACCGTATCTTTGCCGTGACAGGCGGCGCAGGCGAGAAATACCTGTTTGCCCAATGCTACGGCTTTGGGATCAAGCACTTCGGCAGGATCATCGACCGCATTGACATGCAGGCTGCGCGGCGGGGAGGCGGGGATTTTGCGCATGCCATCCAGCGCGAATGTCACCAATCGGCGCGGGCTGCTGTATTTCCAACCGACGTTCATCTGTTCGGAATAAATCGCCGCCGAACCGCCGTAACCGGCCAGCACCGCAACATATTGCTTGCCAGAGATGCTGTAGCTGATGGGTGCGGCGATGATTCCCATGCCGAGATTGCGCCGCCACAGGGCTTTGCCTGATGCCGCGTCATAGGCCACCAGATCGCCTTGCGCCGTCCCTTGGAATACCAAGCGTCCGGCGGTGGCCAGCGCGCCGCCGTTCCACATGCTCTTTAGCGGGGCTTTCCAGCGCGGTTTGCCCGCCGCGACATCCCACGCCACCAATGCGCCGGTGCCATCGCCCGCTTCGAATTTATGATTGCCGACATTCAGCCCGCCGATATTGATGTCGCCATCGGGGGTGGCCCCTTTGGTAAAGCGGGTGGAAAGCTGGAGCGTCGGGATGTAGACCAGCCCCAGTGCCGGATTAAGCGCCATCCGCATCCAGCTATGCGCGCCAGCGGCGGTTGGGTAAACCCGCGCTTCGCCGCTTTCATACCGGATACCGGCGCGTTCATGGGGACGGCCGGTTTTGAGGTCGATGCTGTCAGCCCAGGTCACCTTGGCGAATTTTTCGGCGGAGAGCAGCTGGCCAGTTTCGCGGTCGATCACATAGAAAAAGCCGTTTTTTGGGGCCTGCATCAGTACTTTGCGTTGTTTGCCCGCGATATTCATCTCGGCCAGCATGATTTGCTGGGTGCAATCATAATCCCAGCTGTCACGCGGATTGACCTGATAATGCCAGATATATTTGCCGGTTGTGGCATCCAATGCGACAATACTGGCGGTGTAGAGATTATCGCCATTGCCCGGGCTGCGGCTGTTGGAATCATAGGGCGAGGCATTGGCCGTGCCAACATAAATGCGGTTGAGCGCAGCATCAAAAGTCATGCTGTCCCACGGCCCGCCGCCGCCGCCGGTTTTTTTCCAGAAACCATCGGACCATGTTTTGCGAGCGGCATCCATCGCCGGATCGGCTCCGTCCTTTTCGGGGCTGGAGGGGACGATGTTGAATTTCCACATTTGTTTGCCGCTGGCTTGGTCATAGGCGCTGACATAGCCGCGCATTCCTGAATCGGCGCCGCCTTGGCCGATGACCACCATGTTGTTAAAGACACGCGGGGCACCGGTAATCGTGCGCATATCGGTCAATTCGGTGGTTTGGCTGGCCCAGATTTCCCCGCCGGTTTTGGCATCCAATGCGATCAGGCGACCATCCAATGCGCCGACGAAAATCCGGCCATTGGCATAAGCCACCCCGCGATTGGCGGCGAAATTAAACCCCATTTTTTGCGGGACTTTTTCCCATGTTTTGGGATCATATTTCCATGTGAGTTTGCCGGTTTTGGCATTCACCGCATAGACTGATGCATAGGAGCCGGTAAAATAAAGCATCCCGTCCACGGCGATCGGCGAGGCTTGGAGGGTGGTTTCACCGGGCAGTTCTATTGTCCAAGCGGGGCGCAGGCGGGCCACATTGGTGGCGGTGATTTGGGCCAAGCGGCTGAATCCGGTTTCATCGCTGTCGGCATTGATCCCGCGCCATTGATCGCCCGCGCCGATTGTTGGAGCTGGGGCTGGGGCTGGGGCTGCGCCGATTGTCAGCGCGGCGGAAGCGGTGAGGATGGCGATTCTTCCATTCAGGCTCATATTTACCCCTATGTAATTTTGTTTCTTGGCATGAAAGTATACATTTTATGCACATGGGGAAGAGGGAATTGCAGATTTGCGTTGATTTATTGTGTTTCACACCATTGTTTTTATGCAAAATATAGCTAGGCTGGGGAAAGTTAACGCGGAGGCGATATGGCGCAAATAGATGATGAATTGATTGGGCCAGCAATGGTCGCCAGTCAGCGGGTGGCGGATTCGCTGGCGATGCGGATTTTATCGGGGGAATTGCCACCCGGCACCCGGATCAAACAAGATGAGCTGGCAAGTGAATTGCAGACCAGCCGGATTCCCGTGCGCGATGCTTTGCGCATTTTGGAATCACGCGGGCTGGTGACATTAAAGGCCAATAGCGGGGCGCGGGTAGCGACGCTGACCCTGCGCGATATGGAAATATCCTATGAAATCCGCGAAAAGCTAGAACCGATGCTGCTGGCCGAATCCATGCCGCATCTGACCGAAGGTGATCTGGACAAAATGCGGGTGGCCAAGGCCAAGTTGGAAGCGGTGCGCGATGTTGCCGATTATCTGCCGCTTAGCCGCGATTTTCATTGGACCGCATTCAGCCGTGGGCAGTCGATCCTGTTGGAACGGATTGTTGGACGGCTGTGGGATGTGACCCACAGCTACCGTCTCGCCTATGCCAAGCTGGCGCTGCAAGATGCGGCGCGGATGCGGATCATGTGCGACGAACGCGATTTGCTGTTTGGTGCGATTGAACGCGGTGAGCTGGATCTGGCCCCGCGTATTTTGGCGCTGCATATCCGCCGCACCCATTTGGTGCTGCGCGATTTTGGCGATCTGACCATAGTAATGGGTGCGGGGGGGGTAAAGGGCGCGGGGGTGGCGACGAGTTAAGGGCGGATTATGATGCGATACGCGGGCAAGGTGGTGGTGATTACCGGCGGCGCTTCGGGACTGGGTCTGGCAATGGCCGAGCGATTTGCCGCCGAAGGGGCCAAGCTGGCGCTGTTGGATATTGATCGGGCACGGGCCGAGGCGGCGGCTGAGGATTTTCGTAATCGCGGATTTGCGGCGATTGGCCTTGCGGCGGATGTTGCCAATGCGGCGGATGTGGCGGCAGCGGCGAAAGCGGTGCGGGCGGCATATGGCGCGGTGGATGTGCTGTGCGCCAATGTCGGGGTGCAGCAATTTGGCGCGATTGACACATTGACTGCGCAGGATTGGCAATGGGTGATGGGGGTCAATTTTCACGGGGTGGTGCAATGTGTCGAGGCGTTTTTGCCCCTGTTGCGCAGTTCTGAAGGCCAGCGGCATATTGTGCTGACGGCATCGGCCAGCTTTTTTCAAATTGGCATTCGCATGGCTGCTTATATTGCCTCGAAATATGCGGTGGTCGGCTATGGCGAGGTGTTGCGGCGCGAATTGGCCGGCGAGGGGATCAATGTCGCCATGCTGTTTCCGGCGGGTATGACCACGCGGCATCTGGAAAGCAGCGTGGCAGCGCGGCCCAGCGAATTGGGCGCGTCGAAACTGGATATGGCCGATATTACCGCGATGGTGGCGGATGCCGGGATTGCGCGTGCGGCCCATGTCGCCAGTGCCGCATATGCGGCGCGCAATTTGTTGGATGAGCTGGATGCGCAGCGGGGCTATATTATCACCCACGGCGATTATCGGCATCAGGTGGAAGCCAAGCAGCAAGAGATTTTGGCTGCGTTTGCCGCGATGGAGAGTGCCGCTTTCGCGGCGGTGGAAGCGACAAAATAGGGGAATTTATGGCATTGACTGACCGCGAGGCGATTGGCGAATTAAAGGCGCGATATTGCCGGTTTTTGGATTTGAAACGCTGGGATGATTGGCGCGATTTGTTCACCGATGATTTTGTGCTGGACACCACCGAAGCCGGAGGCCCGTCGGTGATTTGCGGACGCGATGCGGCGGTGTCGATGGTGCGCGGTTCGATTGAAACGGTCAAAACCGCGCATCATGTTCATGCGGGCGAGATTGCCATTTCCGGTGACACGGCCACGGGGATTTGGGCAATGCAGGACCGGCTTATTTTTGACGGCGGCGCAGGGATGATCGGATATGGCCATTACACCGAAACCTATGTGAAACAGGATGGGGAATGGAAAATTGCCCGCAGCAAGCTGACGCGGTTGATGGTGGAAACGACGGGACCTGGCGCATGATTGATTTACAAAAACCTGTTTTGGTGACGGGGGCCAGTGGTTTTGTCGGCAGCCATATTACGCGGCTGCTGGCGCAACGCGGGCGCAAGGTGCGGGTGATGCTGCGCAAAAGCAGCAGCATGGCCGCGCTGGAGGGGTTGGATGTCGAGGTGATCCATGGCGATGTGCTTGATCCGCCCAGTCTGCGCGCGGCGATGGCCGGCTGTGCAAGTGTGTTTTACAGCGTCGTAGACCCGCGATTTTGGCTGACCGATCAAACACCAATTTACCGCAACAATGTCGAAGGGCTGGATAATGCAGTGGATGCGGCGCTGGCGTGTGGGATCAAGCGGTTTGTCTTTACAAGCAGCATGGGCACGCTGGGGATTAACCCCAAGGGGCCGGTGCGCGAAGATATTGCGTTTAATTGGCTGGACAAAGCCCCGCCCTATATTCGGGCGCGATTGGAGGCGGAAAATCACCTGTTGGCGGCCTGTCTGGAGCGCGGATTGCCGGGGGTGGCGCTGTGTATCGCCAATACCTATGGGCCGCAGGATTATCAGCCGACACCGCATAATGGCGCTTTATGGCAGGTGGCTATGGGCAAAACCCCAGTGGGGGTGGATGTGGGCCAGCCCACCGTTGACATCCGCGATGCCGCCGAAGCGGCGTTGTTGGCCGAAATGTATGGTCGGGCGGGCGAACGCTATATTATCGCTAATGAATATGTGAAGAACCGGGTGTTTTATCAAATGGCGATTGATGCGGCGGGGATTGAAGGGGTCAAATTGCCGCGATTGATGCCCTATCGGCTGGCCTATGGCATAGCTTGGGTGGTCGAGCGAATTTTGAAGCTAATGGGGCGCAAGGATGTGATGATTAGCAGTGATTCTGCCTATTTATCAGATGTTTTCCGCGAGATGGATCATAGCAAGGCGGCGCAGGAATTGGGCTGGACACCGCGCCCATTGGCCGAGACGGTGCGCGATGCGGTGGCTTGGTTTCAGGCGCGACAGGCTACTCAGGCGTAATCTCAAATCCACACGTCAGCGCAGCAGGCGGTGCGAGGGGGGCGAGATTGTCGGTGGTGAGCGCTTAGCCTCTCATTCGCGCTTGTCGTTTATGTACCATCTGTTACACTAAATTACCAATTCCGATATTGCCAGTGTTTTGCGAAAGGGGCAGATACACCCTTTCCCGATCAGATTTGCACTTTCTGATCGAGGAAGGGTCTATGGGCGATTGTGTTTGGAAGGAAAATATATGCGCAAGTGGCACCGGTGGTTATCTGTGTTTTTTGGGGTATTTTTGGTGTGGATGGCGTTTACCGGCGTGGCCAGCCATGTCGCGGCGATGGTGGCGCAGGGCAGCATTTTTGAACAGGAAGAAGAGCGTAAGCCGGAGGGTCTGGCGGCGAAAGCGTCTGAAGAGGGAGTGGCTGTGGCTGTGGCTGTGGCTGTGGCTGGGGTTGGGGCGGTTCCCCAAAACGAAGCACCGCGCAAAGCGCCCAATGCCAAACGCAAATGGGTCGGTTTTTTCCACCATTTGCATTCGGGCGAGACTTTTGGACCGGTGGGCACGCTGATTTCGCTGTTTTCGGGGGTGGCTTTGCTGTTTTTTGCGATTTCGGGCTTGTGGATGTATGTGCAAATGTGGCGTAACCGTAAGCTGCGTGGTTTGAACCCCAAATGGCTGTGGGATTGAGTTTTTTGAAGAAAGTGATGGCGTGAGCGAAGACATACAAGCCCTGCCCAAACGCCAACAGGATGCGTGGGACACCCGTGAAAATATTCTGGCGGTGGCCACGCGGGAATTTTCGCAAAAAGGGCTGGCGGGGGCGCGGATTGATGAAATTGCCCATCAAACCAATTCTTCCAAACGCATGATTTATTATTATTTTGGCGGCAAGGATGAACTATATCGGCAGGTGTTAGAGCGGGCCTATCTGGCGATACGGGCGCAGGAACAGGATGCGAAATTTGAGAATTTGGCCCCGGATGCGGCGTTACGGGCGATGATTGGCCATAATTTTGATTACCACTTTGAACATCCTGAATTTGTCCGTTTGGTAATGAATGAAAATGTCCATCACGGCGAACATATTGCCCAAATTGCCGGATTAAAACATGCCAACCGCAGCGTGATTGACCAATTGGCCGCGATTTTGACCAAAGGGGCGGAGATAGGGCTGTTTCGCGATAGCGTGGACCCGATTGAGCTGCATACCACGATCAGCGCCTTGAGCTTTTACAATGTGTCGAATCGCTATACGTTTCAGCATAATTTTGGCGTGGATTTTGGTGCGCCAGCGGTGAAGGCGCGGCGGCGGGATCAGATTATTGAATGTGTGATGGGCTGGATTTTGCGGTGAGTTAGCAGGGCAGTGTTGGGTGAGAGCGTGGGGGTAACGATAGTTGGGCCACCCCCACCCAGCCTTCCCCTCAAGGGGGAGGAGCTAGTGGAGCCTCCCCGTCTCAGCCTCTACCTCAAGGGGGGGAATTAGCGGAGCCTCCCGCTGGACGGAGTAGGTTTAATTTGTATTGCTTTGCCGAACTATGGACTAAATAGTTAATATAACAAATGGGGAGTAACGTGATGCGGACGTTTTTGGGAATCGCGGCTGTGGCTATGGGCATGGTTTTGGCGGGGGTTTTGGCTGGGGCTTCGGCAGGAGCAAAGCCAGTCTCGCGTGATTTTGTCACCTTGGAAAAACCGGGCAGTGAAGATGTCTATCCGGTTCATATCACCCGCTGGGTGGGGGGTGTGACCAGTTTGGCGGATGTCACCTATTCGACCATTCCGGGTTATCGGCCGATGATGGTCGATATTTATATGCCCGCCAAATCAGATAAGGGGGCATCCGCCAAGCCAAAACCGCTGATTCTCTATGTCCACGGCGGCGGCTGGGTCGGTGGCACCCCGCGCAATGCCGGGGCGCATGGCAATTTTCCGGCAGTTTTGGCCAAATTGGCGAGCGAGGGTTTTGTCGTCGCCAGTTTGGAATATCGGCTGGCGGATGAGGCGCGCTTTCCCGCACAGTTGCAAGATGCCCGTGCGGCTTTGCGGTTTTTGAAGGGCAATGCCGCGAGATATGGAATTGACCCAACACGAACCGGCATATGGGGCGGCAGTGCGGGTGGCCATTTGGCGGCTTTGACGGCGCTGTCTTGCGGCGATGCCAGCCTTGATGTGGCGGGCACCAAAGCGGCGGTGGGATCAGAATGTGTGCAAGCGGCGGTGATTTGGTATGGGGTGTTTGATTTTGCCGCATTGGCAGCGGGCAGGCCCGGCGGACGCGACAGTGCGGCTGGGCGGTTGTTGGGTTGCGATGAAGTTTGCCCAGATGCCAAATTCGCGGCGGCCAGTCCGGTGAGCTATATTGATGCCAAAGATTCGCCGTTTTTGTTGATTCATGGGGTGGAGGACAAGACCGTGCCGGTTGCGCAATCGCGGTTGGCCGAGGCGCGGCTGAAGGCGGCGGGGGTCAAGGTGGACACGCTGTATATTGATGGCGTCGATCACAGTTTTATCGGCAAAACACCCAGTGATACGCATCAGGCAACGCTGCAAGCGACCAATGCTACTTTTGATTATTTTCACGCTATTTTGGAGAGGAAATTGCCATGAAAAAATGGGTTTTATCTGCGATTGCGCCGATATATGCGCTGGTTTCTGCTCCGATTATGGCCGACCCGATCAAAATTGATGGTGGGCGGATTGACGGCAAAATGCTGAAGGATGGTGTGGCAGGCTGGTTTGGCGTGCCTTTCGCCGCGCCGCCTTTGCGCGAATTGCGCTGGAAAGCGCCGCAGAGGGTTGCCCCGTGGCAAGGGGTCTATCACGCGGATCGTTTCGCGCCGATGTGTTTGCAAGCGATGCGGACGCGGACCATGAACCATTATTTTGGCAATGAGGCGATAAGTGAGGATTGCCTTTATTTGAACATTTGGGCGCCAGCGGATGCCGCAAGGGCGGGCAAGAAATTGCCGGTGATTGTCTGGATTTATGGCGGCGGTTTTACTGTCGGTTCGGCCAGCATGGCGAATTATAATGGCGAAAATCTGGCTCGCGGCGATAAAAATGGCGGGGTGGTGCGGGTTAATCTGGCCTATCGCGTGGGGGCATTGGGCTTTTTTGCGCATCCCGATTTGACGGCGGAGGCAAATGGTCATTCGGGCAATTATGGTCTGATGGACCAAGTGGCCGGTTTGGAATGGATCCAGCGCAATATTGCGGCATTTGGCGGTGACCCCAATAATGTGACGATTATGGGGCAATCGGCGGGGTCAATGTCGGTGTCTTTGTTGCAGATGAACCCCCGCGCCAAGGGGCTGTTTCATAAAATCATCGGGATGAGCGGCAGCGCGCATGGTGAGATGATGTCGCCGGTGCCGCTGGCCAAGGGTGAAGCGCAGGGAGTAGTGTTGCAAAAGGCCTTGGGCGCGGCATCGGTTGAGGCGATGCGCGATATTGGCGGCGATCGGATTATGGCGGCGGCGGGCAATGTGCCGCGCAGTGCGATTGTCATTGATGGGCTGCATATAACGGGCACAGCGGCGCAAGTATTTGGCGCGCATCAGCAAAATGATGTGCCGGTGATGGTCGGTTTTACCCGCGACGAACGCTTTGCCAATCTGGGGCCAGCCAAGACCGTGGCGGAATATCAAGCGGTGGTGCGCGGTGCTTTTCCCCAGACGGGGGAGGCGGTGTTGCTGGCCTATCCGGCGGCGACGGACGGCGATGTGGCGCGGGCTTTGGTCGATATTATGCGCGATATGTCGGTGGGATCGCAGATGTTTAATTGGGCAAAGGCCAACCAGTTGCAGGGCCATGCACCGGCTTATGGCTATTTCTTTACGCGGCGTCAGCCCTATGCGGCGGGGATCACATTTATCGACCATGATCCGGCGACGGTGGGGGCCTATCACACCGGCGAGACGCCCTATTTTCAGCGCAATTTGGCGGCGATGAATCTGTTCCGTCAGACCCGCGATTGGACGGCAATGGATCGGGCTTTGTCGGAGAAAATGTCGGGGATGATTTTGGCCTTTGCTCGTAGCGGCAAACCTGATGCGGGTTGGGCGGCATTTGATGTCAAAGCGCCGAAAGTGATGATGTTGGGTGAGGAGGTAAAGCTGGTCGATTGGCCCAATGCAGCGGCTTTGCCATTGTTGAATGATGCCGCGCCGCCTGCGCCGGTGGCTGCGGTGCCCGGGCGGATAAGGGATTGATGTTCATGCGATTATTTATGGTGGCGGGAGCGGCTTTGGCTTTGGCGGCCTGTGCGGTTTCGAGAGTTGGTAAAGCTGAGGTGCAAGCGCCGCTGGTGGCTGGTTTTGCTGGTGGGGCTGGGCAAGCAGAAGCGGTGGCAGCCTGCGCGGCCTGTCATCCGGCAACAATGGTTACTTCCAAACATTATAGCGAAGACAAATGGGCCGAGGTTGTCGATCAGATGATCGCCAAAGGGGCCAAAGTCAATGATGCCAATTATGAAGTGATTGTCGGCTATTTGGCGCGGAATTATGGGGTCGGTAAGGCGGGGTAGGGTTTTGTTTTTAAGTTTTTTCGGGTTCACACGAGGACACGAAGGTG
>JBEAOQ010000385.1:0-2959 GCA_041164845.1 Pseudomonadota bacterium
TTTTTCTGCTGTCAAAACTCTCGTGACAAATTAATCAGCCCCAAAAACATCCATAATATGTGCGATGATTCCCAACTGGCATGTTTTCTCCGCACCTCCGCGCCTCCGCGCCTCCGCGTGCATATTTTCTAACTTATCAGACAGCCAATTTTCCATATGTGATTGCCCTCCCCCTTGAGAGGCAGGTTTGGGTGGGGGTGATCCACAGCTTGTTATTTTAAAACGTGCTATCCCTCTGGTTCATGCCGCAATAAAGCTCACCAAACGATCACACCAACTTAATGCTCTACAACTCAATTCCACGCTTTCATCTTGGCCAAAATCCGCTAATCGCCCCCCATGCTTAATTTAACTGATATTACGGTGCGCCTTGGTGGGCGAACCATCCTTGATAATGCCACCGCAAAATTGCCGCCGCGTGGCCGCATTGGCCTGATCGGCCGCAATGGCGCGGGCAAATCGACGCTTGTTCGCGTGATCGCTGGCATGTTGGAACCAGACGGCGGCACCATTGACATGCCGCGAGGCAGCCGCTTGGGCTATATCGCCCAAGAAGCGCCGGGCGGCGATGCCTCACCATTTGAAACCGTGCTGGCCGCCGACACCGAACGCGCCGCGTTAATGGATGAAAGCGAGACCACCCATGATCCGCACCGGCTGGGCGAGGTGCATGAGCGGCTGATAGCGATTGACGCTTACAGCGCGCCGTCGCGGGCTTCGCGGATTTTGGATGGGCTGGGCTTTGACGAAGCGGCCCAGCATCGCTCTTTGGAGAGTTTTTCCGGCGGCTGGCGGATGCGGGTGGCCTTGGCGGCTTTGCTGTTTTCGCAACCAGACCTGCTGCTGCTTGATGAACCGTCCAACCATTTGGATCTCGAAGCGGTGATGTGGCTGGAAGATTTTCTCAAAACCTACCCCGCCACCATCGTTTTGGTCAGCCATGAACGCGATTTCCTCAACAATGTCGTCGATCATATCCTGCATCTGGCGGGCGGCAAAACGACGCTCTATCCCGGCGGCTATGATGCGTTTGAACGCCAGCGTGCCGAACGTCAGGCGCAACTGGCCTCGGCCCGTGAAAAACAAGCGGCCCAGCGCGCCCATCTCCAAGACTATATCGCCAAAAATTCGGCACGGGCCTCCACCGCCAAACAGGCCCAATCGCGGCAAAAGGCGCTGGCCAAACTCCAACCGATTGCCGAATTGATTGATGATCCGACGCTCAGCTTTGGTTTTCCCAATCCCGATGAACTGCGCCCGCCGCTCATCACGCTGGATATGGCGCAGGTCGGTTATGGTGACACACCCATCCTCAGCCGGTTAAACCTGCGGCTAGACCCCGATGACCGCATCGCCCTGCTGGGCCGCAATGGCAATGGCAAGACCACGCTGGCGCGGTTGCTGGCGGCGCAATTAACCCCGATGGAAGGGGCGATGAACGCCAGCGGCAAGATGCGCGTCGGCTATTTCACCCAATATCAGGTGGAAGAGTTAGACCGCGACGAGACCCCGCTGCAACATATGAGCCAAGAGATGAAAGGCGCGACCCCCGCCGCTGTCCGCGCCCAATTGGGGCGGTTTGGCTTTTCGGGGCAAAAGGCCACCACCGAGGTTGGCAAATTGAGCGGCGGCGAGCGGGCGCGGCTGGCGCTGGCTTTGATAACCCGCGATGCGCCGCATATGCTGATTTTGGACGAACCGACCAACCATTTGGATGTCGATGCGCGTGAGGCGCTGATTCAGGCGCTGAATGATTATGCCGGCGCGGTGGTGATCGTCAGCCATGATCGGCATATGTTGGAAATGACCGCTGATCGGCTGGTGCTGGTCGACGGCGGCACGGCCCGCGATTTTGACGGATCGGTCGATGATTATATCGCCTTTGTTCTGGCCAAATCGCCCGCCGATACAGGGGGCAAGGGCGGCAACAAGCCAAACAAAAAAGAGCAACGCAAAGCTGCCGCAGGCGCGCGTCAAGCCGAACAGGCTCTGCAAAACAAAGCCAAACAGACCGAAGCCGAGCTGGCCAAACTCACCGATAAACGCAGCGCCGTCGATCAAGCGATGTTTGACCCATCCGGCTCCGCCCCCTTCCTTGCCCGCCTGTCCATGACCGAATTGATGAAAATGCGCGCCGATCTGGACACCAAAATCACCACAGCCGAAGCCGCTTGGATGGCCGCCAGCGAGGCACTAGAGGCGGTTGAGGAGACGGTTTAGAAGATGCTGTAAAAAAACCTCCCCCTTTGAGGGAGAGGCTCCTAAAAGCCCTCCCCCTTGAGGGGGAGGGTTGGGTGGGGGTGACCTACCTATCATTGATACACAATATATCGACCATACCCCCAAAGGCTAAAAGGGTGCGATAAACTACCCGCGATAGCCGCCACCGCCGCCACCACTACGATTACCGCCACTGCCGCCGCCTGATCGACCAGCACCACCACCAAAACTGCGGCGTTGTCCATCATTACCAGCAGGACGTGCGCCCTCTGGCCGCGCCGGACGACGTTCCCCATCATGGCGAGCACCTTCAGGACGAGCTGGACGACGATCTCCTTCTGGCCGTGCCGGACGGCGTTCTTCATAACGTGTGCCTTCGGGGCGCGGAGCACGGCCTTCAGCAGCCCGTTCATGGCTATCGCCCAATGGGTTGAACACCGGGCCTCTTGGACTTTGGCCAGCGCCGGAACGTGCGCTGTGCCCAGCACTGGAACGCGGCGCGCCCTGCTGTTCGGCCCGTCCTTGCGGCGAACGGGCATGGGCATCGCGGCTCATGCCATCGCGGCTTTGTCCACCATTGCTGCGGTTGTTGTTGCTGCGCCCGCCATCACTGCGCCCCCCATCTCCACGTCCGCCATCACGGCCACCAAACCGCCCCTTGCGATCCCGTTCATCACGCCGCGCATCTTGCGCCAATTCTTCGGGTTTGCGCGAAGGAGCCGGCAAACGCGCCGCCTCT